>JAJSAJ010000047.1 GCA_024274855.1 Planctomycetota bacterium
AAATCGTGAACAACCAGATCGAGCGGTGGATCGAACGACATGGCCTGTTCGGCAGTCGCCTCGCCCGTCAGAACCAAGATGCTCACGGCGCCGGCTTGCTGGGCCATGACCATGTCCGTGTAAAGGCGGTCGCCCACGACGCCTACTTCCTCGGGCAGCAGATTGTTCCGGTGAAGGATGCCATCGAGCATCCGCGGATCCGGCTTGCCCAAGACTGTCGGTGAAATGCCTGTTGCGGCGGTAAGACAGCTCGAAACTGCACCGCAATCAACAAGCACGATCGGCTTGTCGGTCGGACACACGAAGTCCGGATGACTGGCGATGAAAGGGAGGCCTTGGCTGATCCACCAAGCTGTGCGACAGAGTCGATCGTATGTGAGTCCCGTATCAAAACCGACGATCACTGCTTCGGGGTCATCATCGCGCATCTGATAGCCGGCAGACTCCAGATGCCGAGCCATGCTGGCGGTACCCAAGAGCCAAAGACGCCGTATCGCGGGCAGGTTGGTGCGAAGGTACTCGATTACCGCGTCGGTTGACGTGTAAATGTCGTCACGCAACGCGGAGATCCCGAGCTGTTGAAGCTTGTCGACGTAGTCTTCAATTCCCCGCGATGAATTGTTGGTAACGAATGTGTGGCCGATACTCAGCTGCCTGGTCAACTCCAGGAATGGAAGTGTGCACGGGAAAAGATCCGAACCGCGATAGATCGTACCGTCCATGTCGAGTACGAGATGCCGAATTGTGTCTAAGTCGACGGACATGACGTACCTCCCTCGGTCGACGTTCCAATCGCATTCTCGATCGGCCAGTGGCCCCGACGCCCAAACACCTGGTCCAGAGACGATTCGAACAGGCCTGTTCGCATGGCCAGATCAAGCACCGTGAAACGCCGCCGGATATGGTATGCCTGGCGGTAGCTCTCGCGTAGACGTGGGCGCGAGATCCCGATCTGTTCAGGAGCGGAAGGGCAGCCTGCGGCCGCCAGCCGATCAGTCAATTCGTCGAACGGCAGTAAATGTGTCCGCAGTCGCTCTCGCAGCTTCGGCCACACGGATCGGAGCCGCGATAGCTGTATTCGAAGCACGTCGCTCGTCATATTCTTCGCGTTGGTTTCCAGGATTGCTTTGGCCGCCAAATCAGGCAGCTCGAACCGATGTCGAATGTCGGATTCGATCGCCGCCAGGTCAGGCCATTCGGCGACCAGGTGGCTGATATCAAGGTCGTCCAGTGGTTGAACGAGCAGTTGTTCGTAGAGAGCGGATGAGGCAAGCGTTCCAATGCCGACTTTGAAGCCATGCGACGGAGCCCTATTCAGGTAGACGTGATTCTGCATGTCCCAGAGGTGGCTGAATTGATGCTCAGCTCCGGAGGCAACGCGGCTGGCTTTGGTCCATTGCATGGCCAAGCCACTTATGATCAAGCCGAGCGTCAGGGAGCGCACGGCTCGTTAATCGATTTGTCGAACGCCATCCGGATTGTCAATCCATGGGCGGAGTCGATTGTGCATCATCTTCCAGGCCGTCGTATCGATCCGCTCGACCCCCAGTGCGTCCGCCACGAGCCAGTCGGCTCCCGCATTGACTTTGGCCAACAGGTCGGCATATCCCGAAGCGTTCATGCCAGCAGGAGCCGTCTCGATCACTTCAAGATCGGCGATCAGCGCGACGGGTGCGGGGCAGCTGAAGGTCTGCTTGGAACCATTTCGAGTGATTGACGCCCCAAAAGCTGAATACCCGTCCATTGATACGGCCGTGGCGAATACGATATAGGGCCGACCTAGATGGTGTGACGCGAGTTTGACCAGATCGTTGATCGTACCCGATCCAACTGCAACGGGGATCGCGTCAAGCGGTTCAAGGACTCGCTAGAGCCTCTCGATATGTTTGTATTCCGCGTGGAAGTTAGGCTCATCAAACACGTGGGGTTGCAAGCACGGATGTCCGGCCCGGCGAAAGCTGTCAAAAACATCTTGCCCGGCCGCGGCAAATGTGTTGGTGTCGGCGACGATCATCGCCGGTTGCCGGCCAAAGACCTCTCGAAACGCTATTGGTGCCTCGTGACGTAACGCGTGCTCAACGCGAACCAAGCGTGTATGACTTGCTGTCTGCAAGGCACGTTCGAGTAATTGGTCGTCTTCCGACCGGATCTTTGCGGCCATAACGAATCTCGAACAACAGGGCCAGTTCGTGAGGCATACCGATTGCCGGTCATTGTGTCTAAGATAGGCTGCGTCCGCAAGACTAGAGCCCATCGAAACTACACAGGCAGCTCAATCACTGCTCACCGAGTATGCGCATTCAACTCATGCCATTCCTGATCGAGACTACAGTCGGGCATGGTTTGTCCTGCTCTGTCGTACCAGTATTGTGAGTTCGCCAAGTCGCCTTCTTTTCGGTGCAGGTATGCGTGGATCCAGTACGAGCCTGGTGATTCGATATGTTGCACGATGCGATGGGCACCCTCCCAGTCTCCATCTCTGTCCAGTTCTAAAGCGAGCTTCAGTTGATCTGCTGTCTCTGACATCCGAAATCTCTCCTAAGGCGGAGCTCTGTCCGCAAACTGGCGTCCCCTGGAAGAATAAGTGCGGATCCTTGTCCACTCTTGCTCCTGGCAACTTCCCGACTTGGCGAAAGGGCACTCTGTCTGGCCGCGTTGGCTGTGTTAACCTCGACACACACTACATCATACAAGCCCGTTCTTAAATATGGGACGTCGATGGTTGTCATGCGTGGCCCAACGCGTCAGAATGTACACGTTGTCGGAAGCGGGTGGATTGTTTGGCTGTAAGAGCAACACGCCCGCGTTCGGCCGTATATCACAATCCGATCAATGGACTTAGGGAGAGTTATGATGCAGGGATTACGACGCTTCAGCCGGATTTGCTTTGCGGGGTTACTTGTCGGGTGGCTGACGCTGGCCGTTTTGCAACCGAATGTCCATGGCGATGTACGAATGCCGGCCTTGTTTACCGACCACATGGTCTTACAGCGTGACCAGGCAGATCCCGTTTGGGGGTGGGCCGAAGCTGGTGAGAAGGTAACGGTTGTGGTCGGTGATCAAACGAAGACCGCGACGGCCAATGCGGATGGAAAATGGCAACTCAAGCTAGACCCGATGCCGGCTGGCGGGCCGCTGAAACTGGTCATTGAGGGTAAGAACCGGATCGAGATCAACGATGTGCTGGTCGGCGAAGTCTGGGTCTGTTCGGGACAGTCGAACATGCAATTGGCTGTTAACAGTGCGAAAGACGCGGACATGGTGCGGTCGGCGGCCAACTATCCCCGAATTCGGTTGATTACCGTACCCCAGGTTGGTACGCAGCAACCTCAGGATGACTTCAAAGGAGCGTGGGCCGCGTGCAGTGCGGAAACGGTGGGAAACTTCTCGGCCGTCGGTTTCTTCTTCGGCCGCCAGTTGTATCAGACGTTGGACATACCGATTGGACTGATCGACAATTCCTGGGGTGGGTCGTCGTGCGAGGCCTGGGTGCGGCGAGATCTGTTGAAAGAAGACGCCATCTATCAACCCTTGTTGCAACGTTGGGAAGAGACGGAAAAATCATACGATCAGAAGGCTGCCCAGGAAAAGTTCCAGAAACAACTGGCTGCCTGGAAAGAGAAAGTGGAGGCGGCACGCCAGGCCGGCAAGCCGGCCCCACGTCGCCCACGTGCACCACGCAATCCGCTTACAGGTCAGCATCGGCCGGCAAACCTCTACAACGGCGTGCTGAAGCCGATAATCGGGTATGGGATCCGAGGCGCGATCTGGTACCAAGGCGAATCGAATGCGTCGCGTGCGTACCAATATCGCAAACTGTTTCCGCTGATGATTCAGTCATGGCGTGACTAATGGAATCAAGGTGACTTTCCATTCTACTGGGTTCAACTGGCGGACTTCCATGCCGAAGTGCCGGAGCCGCGGGATAGTGCCTGGGCGGAGCTACGCGAAGCGCAGACCATGACACTAAGTCTCCCAAGCACCGGGCAAGCGGTAATCATCGACATCGGCGAAGGGAACGACATCCATCCGAAGAACAAGCTGGATGTTGGCAAGCGACTTGCACGGTGGGCATTCGGTACGGTTTACGGCCTCGACATGGTCTATCGGAGCCCGGAATACAAGTCGATGAAGAAGAATGGAACTCGCGTGGTGATAACCCTGGACCACGTTGGGAGCGGACTTCGCACGGTCGATACGAATGATGTGCAAGGATTCACGATCGCTGGAACCGACAAGAAGTTTGTCCAGGCAAAGGCCCGTATCCTGGGCAAGAATCAGGTTGAAGTCTGGAGCGACAAGGTCGCCGAACCCGTTGCTGTCCGCTATGCGTGGGCCGACAACCCGATTTGCAATCTGTACGACAAGAGCCTGTTACCGGTGACACCATTTCGAACAGACGACTGGCCAGGCGTAACGGCCGAAACGCGTTAGGGCCGGCGGATCAATTGTTGTCGCGTTTACTGGGGGGCGTTCGTGCGGCGATCCTCCTTAGCTGCGAGACTGATTCACCCATGGGACAAGCCCATGGGGGTCTGGACGCGAAAGAGGGCCACACATTAGCGGCGAGACTGATTCACCCACGGGACGAGCCCATGGCGGTCTGGACGCGAAAGAGGGCCACAGTTATTCGGATTCTAACGCGCGCACCGTGCGCACATCCTGCGAACTAAGACTCCAACAAGGCAGGGCCTGGCCTTGATCGCAATCCGGTCCAGCAGCAGGCAAACAGGTCCCGGCTGCAGTTCCAAACCTCTTGTAGCGTCCGGGATTACGCCATGTCCCGCTCGGCAAGCGGGACCTACCTGGACCACCTTACGATCAATGCCGCAGGGCCTCGAACCTGACACAACTTCTGAATCGGCAACGACCAAAACAGGAGAAAAAGAAGACTGGAACACTCATCAATCCGCACGAATCAGACTACGGTGAAAAGCTGCAAGCTCAGAATCGAACGAGAAGCGATGCGCATAGAACGTTCACTTGAGTCTTCGATCTGGATAAGTGAAGATACGTGGTGATTAGTATTCCACTCTTTATTCCCGTTCAGCCGGCAACTTGCGATTCGGCTAAAGTGTTACGAAGTTAGTAATACGGGCGACGGCAGCCGGCTTGCAGATTGCCGGTCAGTCGCCTTCCGCAGGCAGCTCTTTAAGGAGCTCCAAGCCAACGTCGATGAATTGTCCGCCTCGCGTTTGGTGGCAGTGGACAGCCAGCGTGCATGCTCCCTGACGCAGATATTCAGCCGCATTGGGCAACGGGATATCCTCATAGTTGCCGACGAATCGCTGGCGCGTGGCAATCTTGATTCCGTTCAAATAGACTTCCGCATCTTCGTCGTGGTGGATTCGAAGATGCAGACCTTCGGTTTCGTGGCCAGCGAACTGGAACGTCCGACGCAGCCAGATGTCGGGCGTTGTCCAGGGGGTGCCGACGATCGCTCCAGGAGTATCCTTGGTCCCGAATCCGCCTGGGCCGGATTGCCATGATTGATCGTCGAAATCAAGTCGCGTCCATGTCGGGGCCGGTTGTTCGGTCGTGTATCGCCAGGTTTGTGGAGCGTGTTCACTGGTTGGAACAACGGTTGTTCGTTTAACGACGGGCGGAGGCTGGTGGAGTCGTTTGTGGAGCGATGCGAGATGTTTCGCGTCTAGCTTGACGATCTCGCGGTCGTAGGTCATCAAGCCGTTCACTTCTCCCTCGACATCGGTTGTCTGGGTATAGACGGCGGCGGAGAGTCCCTGGCCGATCATCGGATGCAGTTTACGAATCAGAAGTTCGTAGTTCTGACGAAGTTGCTTGCGTGATCCGTAGTTCCGGTATCCCCAGTTGTCTCGATCCCGCCAGAGATGCCCTTGGATCGGCAGTCCGAGTCCCCCGAACTCACCGAGCACGGTCGCACGATCCGATTCAAGTTGCGGTATGGCAGGACCTGGATACCGGTGGATGTCGTGCATATCCCCGGCGCGGCGATCGGCCCAACCGCTCGGTCCATCGACCAAACGGGTCGGATCGCGTTGCTTCGTCCACTCGAGTATTTTTTTCGTTTCGAATTGTCCCCATCCTTCATTAAAGGGCACCCAAGCGACAATGCAGGGATGATTCCGAAGCGACTCGATTACAGCCTTGAATTCCTGGCGATAGTTGGCGGCCGATTCGGGAGTCCGGATCAGGTCTGGCTGGTCCTTTCGTATGTGCTTGTCGCCGTTGGGCATATCCTGCCAGACCATCAGGCCGAGTCGATCGCAATGGTAATACCACCGCGCCGGCTCGACTTTGACATGTTTGCGAATCATGTTGAATCCAAGTTTCTTGGTGACTTCGAGATCGTAGCGGAGTGCTTCATCGGTTGGCGCTCGATACAAACCATCGGGCCACCACCCCTGGTCGAGCGGTCCGATTTGGAATAGTCGTTTGTGGTTCAGCATCAATCGCGGCACGCCTTTGTCGTCTTTGGCGACTTCGATATCGCGCATCCCAAAGTACGTCGTAATCCGGTCGACGACTCGATCCTTCTTGCGCAGGCTTATGGCGACTCGGTACAACCAAGGTTCGTCGGGCGACCAGAGTCGCGTTTCGGGGATCGCAACCGCGATCTCCTTCCCGGCTCGTCCACGCTTCTTGAGCGGCTCGATCTTCAGCGTTCTTGCTCGGCACGACACGGCTCCGATTTCAATACATGTCAGCATATCGTCACTAT
>JAJSAJ010000715.1 GCA_024274855.1 Planctomycetota bacterium
AACTGCCGTCGACTGAGCCGTCGACGATCAACAATGTGATGGTGGCTATCAGCCAGCGACAATTGAAACACGGTTTTTGAAAGATCAATGCCTATCGTCGTACAATTCATAGTGGACTCCTCTTGGTAGGGCCATTCCGTTTTCACACCCGAATGTTGGCACATTGCGATGCCGAGAAAACTTGGAGGAGTCCATTTCATCACTGCACCTGCCGCTCGCCAACTTTATCGTGTTGCTTGCATGCGCAAGCGCGGAAACCGATACTAGGCGCAAGTTAGCTTAAACGTTAGTGTGCGCTCCGGCCCTTCGTGAAATTTGGGGCCGGGACCCAAAAATGTTGAGCATCTGCGTCCTTCCACTCTTCAATTGAAGCGTCAGCTTCGCCGCAGTTTTTAACCCATGCTTCTTTTGTCTTTCCTGGCGGCTGTTAGCGCATCAAAGATCCCTTACACCCTGCTTCTTTCAACAGACTTGCCCACGCGCGTTGGTTAGCCGCCGCAACCGGGTCGTGGCAGTTGCAGAGGCTTGTGGCAGTAATTTCCAGCGCTCCATTTTCACCAACTCACGAGAACCGAAAACGTTGTGTCGGCAAAGGGTGGTCCTGGTCAAGCGAGTACCTTCCCCGGCTGCTCGTCAAGCGTATTCCTCGCCGCCTTTTGAGGCCTCAAGTCCGCGCAGACTGGAGAAAGGCGAGACGCTCACTAACACTGCGCTGCACCTGCCGCTCCCTTCTCCGGCGCGAACTTGCTGGCGCAAGTTTCTCGCCTTATCCTAGCCGCAAGTTAGCTTAAACGTTGGGTCGCATCCTGAGACTTGGCGCGCAATATCATCCGCTTGACCGCAGAATTGGTATGCATATGCATGAGTTCAATATCTGGGTTCTTATTGGCGAATACCCTAAAGACTTCATCAGCAAACGCTTGTCCAACGCTGTCTACACCGGCGAAGTCGAAAATTACTGTCTTGAATCTGTCGATTCGAACCAACAGTCTCTTCGCTTGTGATCGCGAAACCAATTTGTCGTCGCCGTACTGGGCCAGCTTTACTGGGACGACAGTTTTAGTGAACCCAATGTCATCTCCGGATGTGAATTGATCGAACACTCTTTTCAGCGTTCGGGCCGTGTGGTTGTTTATCTTCATCCAGACACTGGTACCGGAGTCAAACTTCATCCGCTCCAGAATCCAGTCTTCTTGCTCGGTGAACTCGTGCGAAAAATAAACACCTCCGGAGAGAATCTGATATTCATCGAATATTCTTGACGTGAAAAAGATGCCTTCCCCAGTGTGATTCGCCGGGTCAGTGGTCAGCTTGCCCTTGGAAAGCTCTAGTACTGCGTGACGTTCATCGAGTAGTCCGAGTTCTTCTTGGATCTTCTTGAAGATGCCGATGCCATCATCCATAAGGCCGATTTCCGTATATGTGGCCGTCTTCTCTAAAGCCACATACACACTGTTGCCGTCAGAGTGATCAATCGCGTTATTGAACATTTCGGTGAAGCCGTAATGCCAAATGTCGAATACGTTGTCCGGTAGGTGCTCAAGTGATGGTGCGATGTCGTTGCGCCAAACAACATCTTCTTGAATCTCAGAGTCAAGGATATAGGACTTGTCCCATTTTTCGAGCGGCCGAAGAAAGTACCGCCGGTTCCTGGTAGTGCCTTCTCTCGTAAGAGACTTTTCGTCTACGAGCCGTGTGAGGTGTTTGTTTACTGCTTGGCGTGATATTTTGAACTTCGTCGCCGTTACCCGTGCGATGTCGTTCTTATGCTTGTCGACATTCTCGATAATGAACTTGCGAATTTTTTCACCGCGCTTGCGTACTCGTGTCATTGTTGGACCGCTGGTTTGACAACCTTAGGGGTAACGATTGTCAACTTTACACCCTGTATTGTCAACCCTAGGTCAATGCAACCTAACAATGCGCTTGCAAACCGCTCCCGTCATCATTCTTGCATCCGGAAGAAAGCCGCCGTACGCTGGGTTTCAAGTTAGCTTAAACGTTAGATGCCTTTTTGGCTCAAAGTGGGGCTTTTGTCATTTCCGCTTGAATTCGTTAAGGCGTAGAATCAAAGCATGAGTGCAGACCTATCGAAACTAGAGCGTGATGCCGAGCGACTTTCTGCGAAAGATCGCGCCAGATTGATTCGCCGTCTAATATCCTCTCTTGAGCGCAAAGACGACGGTGATATTGAGCAAGCTTGGCTTGACGAGGCCGAGAAGCGTCTTGTGGCGTACCGCAACGGACAGACGACCGCTCGCCCAGGCGAAGAGGTTTTTGACGAAATCTTGAGCCAACTGTAGTGTCGGGCTATCGGCTGGTTGCCGAGGCACAGCGCGAACTACGATCTGGAACCTTATTCTATGAAGCTCAAGAACCGGGCCTTGGAGAAGATTTCATATTTGAAATTCGCCGGCTCTGCCGTCACATAGTTGAGGCCCCGCGCCTTGGAACCGAAGTTCATCCCGGAGTACGAAGGCGCTTGGTCCGTCGATTTCCATATGCGGCTCTTTACGCAATCGAGAATTCCGAGATCCTGGTCCTGGCAGTCGCGCACCAAAGCAGACGGCCTGGTTACTGGACGTCCCGCACATAGGCATCTAACAATGCGTCTATGGACTCCTCTGTCAAATCATAGCTGTCACCGTTTGTAATTCAGCGATCAGAAGAACGGTTGCAATCGTCTATTCGGCCTTTGGTTTCAGTTCACGGATGGCTCAGTAAGGCGTGCTGAGATACACTGGTACGAGGCGACGGGAATCGGAAAGAAGTTGGGATGAGAGCCGTTCGGTTTAACGCCGATGCTTCTGAGGAACTCGAGGCCGTCGTGACCTACTACGAGGGGAGACGTCCGGGCCTTGGTGCACTATTTTTAGCGGAAGCGAAAAAAGCCAGAGACCAAATAATCGAGCAGCCGTACGCTGGATTTCAAGTTAGCTTAGACGGTAGCTCTCAATGACGCTCTTTCGTATCGGCACCGCATTTATACTCTCCAGCTTGGCGGTCAGCTGCGTCGTAGGCGGCGTTTCGACGATTAGTGAACCACATTTCGAGGTTTCCGCTTCGACGGCGAGCTCGGACAATGGCATTACCCACTTGGAAGGCTTGTCGATCTCCGTGCGACCGGACAACGTGGATGTAGGTGTCCTGACCGGCGGCATATTATTACCCGTGATTCCTCTGGGCGGCGGTAACAGGGTTGATACAAGCGCGCCGTTCAAGATTGTGATTCAGTTCGAGGCGGAACATTCTAATTATGCGTTTGAACCGTCGGGCGTTTTGCTTGAGCTGAATGGCCGGCAAGTTCAACCAACCAATGTTTTTGGACCTCTCGACGGCGGATATCCGCTAACGCCGTTGAATTCCTATACACCTGGACATGCTTGGGGATGCCGGACATCTCACGACACAGCAGGCGCAAGAAGGGCACCGGATCGAATAGCCATTGTCGGGAAGCTGTGTGTCGTCGTTGAGTTTCCGGTGAATACGGTGAGGCCCGAGCAGAGGTTTTCTGTCGTCATTTCGGGCTTCATTAATCAAAGACATGCGCTGGCGCCGATCAAGGTACGTTTTTCTGAGGCTACTCGGGTCGGAGCGGAGGTGCTCGGCGGACAATGATTGTTGGGCATCCAGGACTTAAGTTGTGGCGCGGAATGAGAGCTAGCAGATCGCTGCACTTTCTAATCGCTTCCGCCACGCTTCTTGCATCCGTAAGAGTGCCGCCGTAGGCTGGTTTCAAGTTAGCTTAAACATTAGCCGGCAACGGACAAAGGGCTGTTTCTGAATTGATTGAACTGACTCATCGATTGGCAGTACCAGCAGACGAACCCGAGATCGCCGAATTGATGCGGATTTCGATCCTCGAGAATATGAAGTCATTTCTTTCCCCGGCCGAGATTGAGGCGGCGCAGGAAACCATGGGGGTTGACTGGACCCTGATAGAGGACGAGACCTATTTCGTCGTCGAGACTGTCCAGCGTGGTCAGCGAATTATGGTTGGCTGCGGTGGCTGGGGAAAACGAAAAACACTCTATGGTGGTGATCACACAGCAGGGCGAGACGATTCTTACAGTGATCCCGCAGTTGATGCCGCCCGTATTCGAGCCATGTATACGCACCCGTCATGGATTCGCTGCGGTATCGGTACACTTTTGCTTGAACTTGGTGAGACAGCCGCCCGCGATGCCGGGTTTGGTGCCATCGAGCTTGGTTCCACCATCTCGGGAGAGCCGTTCTACCTTGCTCGTGGGTACAGAGAGGTCGGTCGCGATATGCATGTCGGCGCCAATGGCGCCAACAATGTTGTGATCAGGATGGTAAAAAGCTTGTGATGGTGCCCTCCCGATGACCCAAAGCCCGGAGATCCCCTGGAAACGCGTACTGATAGAGGCCAGCGCAATCGTTGCCAGTATTCTGCTGGCATTTGCCATAGACGCCTGGTGGGACGAGCGAAAGGATCGGATTGAGGAACAA
>JAJSAJ010000716.1 GCA_024274855.1 Planctomycetota bacterium
AAGGACTGCTTTCGGGGAGCCCTTTGCCGACTGCGAATACCAGCCGACGCGCCCGTATTACGCCGAAGGTCAGGAGATCATCTGGGGGTTTGTGGACTTGCAGCCGTGTGGTGACAAACGAGGTGCCCCCCCTTATTTCTTCGGGAGACTGACAATGTTGCTCGGACCATAGAACAAGTTGCCCGCGCGGTTGATGGTTGTCTTCTCGGTCGGCACACTCGCAGCTCTGTTGGGCACTCAACCGCTACGTGCTCAGCCAGCCACCAACCCGGCAAAAGACAAGGCCCGTGCCGTGTCCGCCGTGGAATGGGTCAGCGTGCTCGACTATCTGCCCAAAGATGCGAAGCTCGACGGCAGTGTTGACTACAGCAAGCAGTTCACCAAGGCGCTCGACGAGAACAAAGTACTGCTGATTCCGGGAAGCAAGGACGCGGACAAGCCGCGCGTGTATGGCCTGATGACAGGCGTGAAGATCCCAGACGGTCACGTGATGAAAGCGGAGCCGAACGCGATTCTCAAGCGATTGCCGTCGCAAGGGAAGTGTCTTCACGTGGGCCGAAAGGCGCGAGTGATCGGCGTGACCATCGATGGCAATAAGGCCGCACATTGGCCCCAGTTCAAGGATCTGGGCAAACCCGACTCCGCGTTTCTTCTTCTCGGCGATTGCGTGTTGGAGGAATGCTACGCTTACGACATGCCGGGGATCGGATTCGAGTGCTGGTCGAGCAACAACGTGGTCCGCAAGTGCAAAGCGCGCAACTGCGGCTATATCGATCTCAAGTTCAACGCGGACTACTACCAGGGCAAGTGGGATCGCTGGTCCGGCGATGGGTTTTACTTCCGCGGCCACGACAACCTGATCGAAGACTGCGCGGCATACGACTGCTTTCGCTGGGCCTACACCACCTGCCACGGGGGGGCAGGCCGCGCCAAGTACGTCAACTGCAAAGGCTACGCATCGAAGTGGAAGCCGTACGGGTTCATCGATATCGAGGGCTGTGACGGCGGCGGCTCGACACTGATCGATTGCGTGGGAACGTACGGGACAATCTCGGTCTCGACCAACGGCACAACGCTGCAACGCTGCGAGGCCGCCAGCATCGAAGTCTACAACGCAGACGACGTCGAGATCATCAACTGCACTACCCATGGCGGAGGGCTTGGCGTGGGTGGGTGGTCGTCGACAAAAAACAGCGCCGTGCGCGGCGGAAACAACCCCGTCGTGGTTGGCAACACGATCAACAAGCACGGACCCAACTCAGGCATCGCCAACGTCTCCGACTGGTCGTTCAGCGTGTTTTCCGCCGATGGAAAGGGGCGAGTTGTGAACAACGTGCTCAACGAGTACGAAGGACCCAACGGCAAGGGGCCGGGCATGAAGCTTGACAAAGTTGCGGCCCGTAACAACGTCGTGACGTTCGGCACGTCGCAAATCCCAGCGGACGCAACGCAGACTGCCGGCGGCAAGACAGACGACCCCAAAACGGAACTGCGTCGACGGAAGCTGCAGGTGTTTGCCGCACAGGCGCCGAACGCTGCACGAAAGCTCGGCCTGAAACGGAAGGTCACCAACGTAACGATGGTCGAGCCGAATGCGCTGTTCCTAAAGGACCCGAACAAACAAGGCGAGAAGAAGCGATGGTTCAATCCCCAGCAGCGGCCGGCGGCTAAGAAGTTGAAGTCGATACGGCTTGGCGAGCACTGGGACGGCCAACACGGAGAGTACAACGGACACGCCTGGTACTTCGCGAAGCTCATGCTTGACCAAGACCATCGCTTCATCGCCGACAAGGTGCACCTACTCTTCGGCGCGGTCGACTCCCACTGCCGCGTATACCTCAATGGCAGGTTGCTCGGCGAGCACAACGGATGGAAGGAGCCGTTCCTGCTCGAAGTTCCGAAGGATATTCTGAAGTGGGAAGATGAGGGAACAAACGACCTGGTCATCCACGTTTGGACGCCGGCAGGGCTGCGAGGTGTGTACGGTCACGTCGCGGCAATACTCAGCCAAAAGGGACTACCAGATGCTCCGCCAGCCGTTCTACAAAAGGCCCTTCTAGCCGACTTCTCGAAGAACCGTGGCGACCTGGCCAAGTTTCACGCTGCTCGACGCGCGAGCTTCGCGGCAAAGAGCGCTCCCTACCCCAGTGCTCGGGTACAATTGCGCGGGGGTGCCTTCGTGTTGAGCAGGGAGTCATTCGGTCCAGGTGTCTATCACGTCCGGTTCGTACTGAACGAGTCACAGCGGGACTTCAAGTATCACGTGCCGAGTTTCGTCTTCTACTTACAAAACGCGGCGAAGATGAACGGGAAGAATGACGTTGCCAACCAGCACGAGCATCTGTCGCTCACATGGCGAAGCGGCCAGATGATCTTCGAGTATCGACCTCCTGCGTCGCCGGACGGGAAACCCACGGCATCGCGTCGTCTGGGATTTCAACAGTTCCCCGGCCCCGACTCACCCGCAATGCAGAGGAAGGACGTGTCAATTGATCTCACCGTCGTCGTCCCCGAGCCGGGAGGCAAGCTGCAAGTCTACCTGCGAAAGGATAAGCCGGAAGGCAAGCCCGACTGCACGTTCGACATGCCCGTTCATCCTCAGTCGGGCGGCTTTGGCTTCGTCAACCACAAGTGGTACTCGTACATCTATGTTGGCAAGCTGAGCTATTACGCTAAGTGTAAATAGATTGTCGGATTGTACTGCCTTCCGGCGGGTCCGGTGGCCGCTCGGACGACAGTGGATCAAACGGCTCGTCGCGAAGTGGTGGCTCATCGGGATCAAGCGGCGACTCGAGTGGCGATTCCGGTTCCGATGGCTCCGGGTCGGATTCAAAACATGAAACGGCTACTCGCACCGCTGGGCGTCGGAGGCATCGATGCCCGGCAAGTGGAAGAGCACAATTTCGGGCTCGCAGAGAAGCCTCACACTACAAACGGGTAATACACCAGATATCAATATGGCCCGACCAGATGAAGCAACAAGCCGACTGGCTCTTGCAGCCACAACCGAGGCTATTGTTGCCATTCTCGTAGTGGTCGCTGTGCTAAACGCCGTTTACTTCTTGTTTTTTTCAGGCGATACCGGCACCGAAACACACGCCCGATTTATCATTAGTCATTTGACATTACTCATTTATCATCGAGAGAGGCAGCGCTCCGGGATCACACTCTTTCCACTGACAAATGACAAATGAAAAGTGACAAATGAAAAACGCCGCTCCACGCACTCTCGCCGTGAACGGTTACAACGGCTCTACCTGGCCGGCAGGGCATCAAACACCAGGACTTCGAACGGGCGAAGCTCGAAAACATATGGCTGACCGGCTTGGAGGGTGCGCCTTGTGCCGTCGGCCGAGTTCTTCCAGGGCGAACGGAGCGCGTAGCGGCGTGGGGCACCCTCGGGCAACTCGAAAACCGCCCGAAGATCGACGGCGATCCTCGCATTCTGATCCGACGGGTTGCGCAAAGCCAACACGCCTTTGCGCTGCGACCAGGAGGCATAACCATAAACCTCCAGCCGGGCCGGGTCGCCACCGATGCCGTGGCTGTCGACCAGCACATCGGTGTTCCCTCGCATCCAGCCGATCACTTCGGCCACGGTATCCCATAGCTCGGGCGTCATCATCGCTGCAGTGACGAAAAACTCCTGCATCTGCGTGCCCGATGCGGCCGCCATGCGTATGTCGTCGATCACGTCTTTCGGATCGTTCGATATCTTGCCGGCCAAGCTGTGCCGGGCGAGTATGACGCTTTGAAACTTCAGCGAGTTCAGTGGATAGAGCGGTCCCCGGCGAGTACGCAATTGGTAGCCAACCCCGTCGCGGTAGGTCATCCATTGCTGTCGCGAGGAGCCGGGACCCTCCCAACCACAATCGCCTCCGGCTCGCCACACTGAATCGCTGTGCCAAAGCCAGAAGGGCGAGGGCCAAGTGCCAACCGTGGCATTGATAAACACCTGCGGCTCGATCTCGCGCAAGTCGCTGATCAGCTCTAACAGAGCCTCAATGTCGGGCCCAAACTCTTCACCCGGTCCGGTGATGTGATCGCCCTTACCCACACCGTCGAACTTGAAGTAGCGCACGCCGTACTTGCGCATGTGCTCGATGCAGACTTCGCGAAACCGCTTACGGTACTTGGGGCCGTTCAGCGAGAACCCTCGGTCATTGATCTCGAAGCCTTGTTGCCGGCCATACTTGAGCCGTTTAACCTTGGCCTTGCTGTAGCCACCCCAGGGCGATATCCACGTACCCAGCACCGCATCGTACCGATCGGCGGCTCTTTTCAGCGGAGCGAAACCGTGCGGGAACCCGTCGCCGAACCGCCAGAGCGTGGCATTGTCGTCCCAGCCATCGTCAAAAACGAACGCGTCGATCTTCATGCCGCGTTTGGTGGATAGCTCCTTGCCGAACGCGCGAATCACGTCCAGGCATTGCTGCTCGTTCATATTGCTCTCTTGCCAGGCAATGTCGAACCAGGAGATGTAGTACACGAAGGGCGAGTAGGGTCTGACTCGCTCGCGCTCGATGTAGTACAAGAACCCACGGCGACGTTGACCAGGTGGAACAACTCCGAAAACGGACGATACAACCAGCGACTTGCGCGGCTCGACCGCCCCGAACCGAGGTAGCCAACAGACTACTCGATCCTGTTCGACCTGGTTGTGCGACATGGGATGCTCGCAGGCCATGAAGAGATCGCCCTGGAAGACGGGCGAGCCGTCGACCTGGCCGATGGTTTGAGCGCCGGGAGCAGTAATGTCGACAACCGTCACGCGTTTGACGGCCAGCGGCCGGCCCTGGGCGGAGATCGTCACTTCCTGACGTACGTAGTTCGACTGGTCGCGGATGACGACGCTCCAGCCGACCTTCGCCGTGCCGTCGGCCGCCAGCAGCAGCAAGCTTGCTCGCCAGCCAGCCAGCCTCACGCTCGCCCTGGCGGATCGTGTCGGGTCGGGCGGCTATCCGATGGAGTGTGGGCTTTGCCATGACCTTCAAGTCAGAAGCCTGGATCAAACGGCCGTCGGTCAATTCGATCGAGAACAACTCGTTGGGTCCGGGCTTGAGTGTCTGGCCCGTGACCTGATCGGCCAGCGTGACCAGCTCCATTCGTTTTGCAGCCAGATTCCACTCGACCCGTATCACGCTGTTTTTTAGCACGAGCCGGCCGCCGCTCAGTTCGGCCGTGGCGTTACCCGGCTGCGGACCGGGCAGCTCGACCGCCGCGACAGGCTGCGCGGCCATCGCCCCGCCCAATACAAACATGACACACGTTGCCAAACGGGTTCCCATCATCATCGCTACCCTAAGTCGTGAGTATCTAACAAAAACGTTCACGACAAGAAACAGTTTCAACATTGTGTGGTCCCGAATCGCAGATCGATGATGTCATTCGAAATCAGGTTCGCATGGGGCGGCGATACACTCGACGCGGTCCGTTCGGTAGAAGAGACGGTCGCTGAAGATGTCACACCAGTGGACGTCGTCCCGGAAGTGATTCGGATCCAGTTTCTGCAAAAGTGCCAGCGTGCTTACGACTGCCAGCAGCGAATGGGCGTTTGGGGCGGCGGCCAAATACCCGGCGTAGTGTTGCTGCATCAGACGTCCATGTCGGCGTGCGGCGGCGGCAATGTCTCCGGGCCGATGGTCGGGAGCCAGCGAGTGCATATACGCTAGTCCGTACAACGCGTCCAACTCCATATAGTTGCCAAAACCGAGCCAACTGCCGTCCGGTTGTTGCATTGCAAGAACGCTGTCGATCACTTGCTGGGGATAGGGGAAACGACGCTGGTGATGCTGGTAGATGGGCCAAATGTGAGCGGCGCCGCCCAACACCTCGATGTGGCGACCCGCCTGTGGCACGCCGTGACGCCACCAGCCCGTTGTTCGATCCAGGTTGTCGTCAAGCCAGTGGAAAACTTGTTCTCGCCATGCGTCGCTGCAGTGACTGGAGAGGCTGTAGCAATGCCTCCCGCCCCAGAAAAGGTGGGACGCTCCCCATAGCCGCTCCCAGTGGATCTTCTCCAGCCACGGTTTGATTTCATCCACGTCGTCAAACTCCTCGTACAACGTCACGGGGCGTTTCTGCCTGCCGCCCAGCGCGGCTAAGGCCCCGATGACCATTCCGTTGGCATGCTGCAGCGAATGTCTTCCGCCCACGTACGTACCGTCATCTCGCGCATACGAGTTGATGTGGTCGATCCATTGCCGCCTCTGCGACGGTTCCAGGGTTTTGGTGAGTTCTTCGCCCATGCAAGCGCGAATCCACGCCACATCACAACTTGCGTAAAGCGTCGCCGGAGCCTCGGACAAATCGCGGTTGCGCACGACGCCATAGGGTTGGCCTTCCAGCTGAAGCGAACCACAGTAGTCGAGAACCTGTTGTCGGACGACGGACAAATCCATCCAGCCGTTGCTCACGGGTGATTTCACCAATGCCGGAAGATCGGTTAAGTTTAGGGCTTGTGTCCAGGTTTCAATCTTCCGCGCGGACAGCACGCGGCGATCCACATCTAACTGGACGATGGCTGGGAAACACCAGACACTCTGGTTTCCGGCGAGCAAGCATCTGGGGCTCCCAGCCCCAGACGCCATTGACGCCTTGGAGCATTCAACAGCACGGGTGTGCGAGTGAATTGCACTTCTGGTGACACGGGGGTGTCAGACCCTGCAGCAATTCGCCCGAAATCTTCCTGTTTCTTGCTTCTGATCAGTGAAAACACGAACGTCCCGGACACGCAAGCAGATAAAATACGGGCAGCACGCTCGTCTCGGTAACGGAACCGCATAGCGAACGTGTGCTGTGTCACTTTAGCCCAGGCCACCAATCCAAGGAGGACCGTGCGATGGTCGCCTGCGCTCGTCGAAAACTGTTCGGAAACAACCGAACAGCCGTATTCCATTGCTGAACCCGTTGCGTGCGACGCGCATTCCTTTGCGGAAAGGACCCGCTAACAGGTAAGGACTTCACGCATCGTCGCGACTGAATCATCCGGCGAGAAGAACAGTTGGCCGGCCTGTTCGCAATTGAAATAGAATTCCGATCGGAAATGCAAAACCACCTCCATCTGGTGCTGCGCACGCAGCCCCGCGTCGCAAAACGGTGGTCGCGTCATGAAGTGGCACGGCGCTGGTTGACCATCACCCGATTGGCCAAGTGCATGTCCGACGCTTTGCCCACGCCAGATCGAACACTCATCGAGCAACTGGCCAAGAACAAGAAGCAGATCGCAAAACTGCGTAAACGGCTTAGCTGCGTCAGCTGGTTTATCGGCATGCTATGCGAGAATATCGCGAGGCGCGCGAATGCGGCATTTTGCTGTGTGGCATCTATGTCGATTTGAATCCCGAACAGGCGGGCGAGGCCTTGAGTCCGGAGACGGCACGCGATACGTCACTCTACCTGCGACTGCACGCCCCGCAAGCAACGGGCCAATGCGCGCAACCGGCCCGATCAGTGGATGGGCAAGTTGACACGGGATCCAAAGACCGAGCGTGACGCGGATTCAGCGCTCCGGTCTTGCACGGGAAAGCGTGCCACGGATCAGGGTCTGCTTTCGATCACGTTGGACGACTATCTGACACTTGTGAAATGGACGGCCCGTTTACTACGTACGGGCCGGCGGCAAACGATTACCAAGAATCTGGAAGCGATACTCGATCGTCTGAATCTGGACCAGGACAAGTGGCACGAGACGATCGACAAATACGAAACGTCGTTCTGCCACGCAGTCGGGCCACCGGCAAGCTTGGAGAAAGTGGCCGAGCGAATGGGTGTCTCCCATCTGAAAGGCGTATCCGCCGCCAGACGCACCTTTCGGTAGACGGGGTAAAAACTGCGTTTCTCACTTCTCGCGAAACACAACACGCTGATCGCGTTCGTACTGAACGTGCGCTCATCGCATCCTGCTCGCGTTTGATCAACCGATAGCCTCACCGCGAGCCGATCTCAAAGCCCGCCCGCCCCACCCTCCAGCTCGCCATTCCCGCTGTCAGACCGCCAATCCAATCTCCGCAACATCTCGGGCAAATGCCCTGCAGCGTCAATGCCAGCCTCAGAAATCAGAGCGTCTGCATTCTCTGACCCCTGGTATGTCCCCAGAATACCCAAAAACATTCAAAAGGACCATTCGAGCGCTTCTAATGGAGGGATTTGCCCAACCTTCAGTCAGGAGACTTTTGAATGGCTACTGGAAGCAAGAAGCGAAAATCCACAAGCTCGAAA
>JAJSAJ010000717.1 GCA_024274855.1 Planctomycetota bacterium
CCGGGTGGGCGCAAGCGGGCGAACGGGCCGGGCACACACACCAGCGTGGCCGAGGTGGTTGGTGTGCGAGCCGACTGGAACATCTTTCTGACACGCTCCGATGGCAAAGACGGGCCCGTTCAGCTTACGCACGACGCCCGCTTGTCGAACAAGGAATCGGACTGGCTTCCGGTCGCGACACAGAGCGACCGATGACAACCATCGCACAACTCGGTTTCCCGAACGGCAGAGCCGCATGGGGGGACGATTCAACTCGACGTGCATTGGAACAATCAGCAAGAGATCATGAACCATGAAAGCAAGCGCACTCAGGCCCGGGAGGGTCATTCCGTACACGGCCGCTCGATTGAGTTGTCGGCGTCATCGGCAACTGTGGCCGGGGCGGGCACTCGTCCTGCTGAGCTTGGCAGCCATTGCATTGAGCGCATGCACTCGTTCCGCTCCGCGTTCATCCTCATCCGCATCGCCCAGCATCACGACAATCACAACATCGTCCGGCGTCGAGATGGTCTTGCTTCCTGGCGGTGACCTGATGATGGTAAGCGACGCGGGTGGCGACGAATCGCCGCGGCACAAAGTGCACATCGACCCGTTTTTGATTGACAAGTACGAGGTAACTCAGCGGCAATTCGCCGACCTGGAGATCCCCGACCCGTCGCATTTCAAGGACCCGGATCGGCCGGTCGAGCAGATACGGTGGTCGGACGCGATTTTATACTGCAACGCGCGTTCCGAGTCCGAGGGACTAGAACCGTGTTACGACGAGGAGACATTTGCGTGCGATTTCCAGGCCAGCGGCTATCGGTTGCCGACCGAAGCGGAATGGGAATACGCGGCCCGAGCGGGCACGCGTACGGCTTATTTCTTTGGCGATTCCTCGGACCGATTGACGAGTTTCGCTTGTTTCAAAGCAAATGCGAAGCAGCGAACCGATCGTGTCGGGCACAAACGACCGAATCCGTGGGGGCTTTGCGACATGCTTGGCAACGTCTCGGAATGGTGTCATGATGTCTACGCTGCCGACTACTACCAGCGCAGTCCTGTCGACAATCCGCGAGGCCCGGAGAAGGGTCCGAAACGGGTCCTGCGCGGAGGGTCGTGGAAATCGAGTGCCGAAGCGTGCCGCGTCGCCGCTCGCCTGGGCAAAGTGGCCGGGTTCACCGACGCCTGCTTCACCGGCGACATGCTTGGCTGCCGCGCCGTCCGCAGATTGACCGACGAACAGCAGCAGAAAATCGCTGGCCCAGTCGCCGGCAGTTCGGCCTCGAAACCATAGAACGGCAATCGATGCTTTTCCACACCTGGCCATTCCTGGTCTTTTTCATCATCTTTTACGCGGGTTTTCTGGCCCTCCAGAAGACGCGTTTCTGGCTGGTCTGGCTGTTGTTGGCATCCTATGTCTTTTATGGGTGGTGGAATCCGCTCTACCTGATCCTGATCATCTACGCAACGACGGTCGATTTTTCGGCCGTTGTCGCGATGGACCGAAGCGGCAACAAGCGACGTTGGCTGGCATTAAGCATCATCAACAACCTGACTCTGATCGGCGTTTTCAAATACGGCAAGTTCATCACGGCCAACCTGAACGAACTGCTCGGTACCCTGGGCTTTGCGTACCAACTGCCGATGCCGGGCGTGCTCCTGCCTGTCGGAATCTCGTTTTACACGTTTCAGTCGATGAGCTACACAATCGACTTCTATCGGGGCAACGTGGCGCGTCAGCCGAGCTGGATTCGATTTGCGGCGTTCGTCGCCCTCTTTCCGCAATTGGTGGCCGGCCCGATCGAGCGTGCTCGGCAGTTGTTGCCCAAATTGAATTCATTCCCGACAATTCGTACCGAGGATGTTACCGATGGTATGTCGCTGTTCATCGTCGGGCTGTTCAAGAAAGTCGCGTTGGCCGACTATTTAGGCCAGTACGTAACGCTGATCTACACAACACCGGACGCCTATGATGCGCCCTCGTTACTGCTGGCAACCTTCGCTTTCGCGTGGCAGATTTACTTCGACTTCAGCGGCTATACGGACATAGCTCGCGGAATCGGGCGAATGATGGGGATCCGATTCATGCGGAACTTCGACAATCCCTATCTTGCAACCAGCATTGGCAACTTCTGGGCTCGCTGGCATATCAGCTTGTCGACCTGGTTTCGCGACTACGTCTACATCCCGCTCGGCGGAAACCGCGGTTCCACCTGGCGGACCTACTTCAACTTGTTTGTCACGATGGTCGTCTCCGGCCTCTGGCACGGAGCGGCTTGGAAGTACGTCATCTGGGGCATGATTCACGCAGCGGCGACCATGGCCACGCGTCATGCCGAACGATCCGAATGGTATCGCACTCGAGTCCCGCGATTTCCAAAGCAAGTTTTTGTTTTCGGTATCGTCTGCCTGGCATGGATTTTTTTCCGAGCCGAGACGGTTAGCGACGCGTGGTTGATTCTGCACGAGATCGCGATGGGAACCTGGCATGACCCCTCGTTCCCACTGCTGGCACTCGGCCTTGTCCTCAGCATTTGGGTCTATCAGTTTCTTTATGAGTCGCGATTACGGAGTCTATTAGCTCTGGCCCCCGTTCGCGTAACACTTGTCATCGCCATGATTATTTACCTGTTGTTGATCCCGGGCCGAGGAACCGAGGCCTTTATTTACTTCCAGTTCTAGTGCGACCTGGCGGCCGCACGTTGGAGAAGAAACGACTCTTTTCGATTCCGATTCGATCGCGAGCAGCAAGTCATGAATGATACGCACGAACACGACGCCGATGCCGGCCCGATCCGCGAAACATCGGTTGTCGCGGACGGCACCGCCGATGATCCGTCTCCGACATTTGGATCGAACGAGGTCCGTCTCAGCGCCGGCCAGTGGTGCCTGGTCGCTGTTGTGATCACCGTATTCATCCTTGCCGTCCCACGCTGGTGGATGGCCACCGTCCCGTTCGATCAGGACCAGGACTATCGCGTACCGAGTGCGTTGAGTGAAGACTACTGGACCTATCAGCGATGGATCCAACAGCAAGCGGCCGCCGAAGACACCGTTTTCCTGGTCGGCGATTCCGTCATTTGGGGCGAATATACCACGCCGGAGAATACGTTGTCACACGATCTTGGATTTGAGAATCCGTCGACTCCGTTTGTCAACGCCGGCCTGGCCGGAACTCGGCCACTGGCCTTGAATGGCCTGATCCGTTACTACGCACGTGACCTGACCGGCCACTCCGTGATACTGCACTATAATTTGCTTTGGACCAGCTCGCTCGAACAGGATCTACAAGTCGATAAAGAACTGTCGTTCAACCACCAAGATCTCATTCCCCAACTCTTCCCGCGAATCCCATGCTACCGGGCAGGTGGGGATCAGCGATTGGGCGTTCTGGCCGACCGGATGTTCCTGCTGCGATCCTGGGTCCGACATATTCGAATTGCCAACTTCGACGGCCAGGACCTGCAGTCCTGGTCCATCGAACATCCCTATGACAATCCGCTGACGCACGTTCACCGAGCGGTCATGCCGCC
>JAJSAJ010000718.1 GCA_024274855.1 Planctomycetota bacterium
AAAGAGCCTGGAGCGATCGAGCCGTTCAAAAAAGCGGTCCAAGCGGCCCTTGCCCAGGAAAACCCCGGTGAGGTCATCCTGGCGAAATTGCTCCGATCGGTCGGCATGCTCGAGCAGACCGGCCAATACGACGTTGCAATTTCAGTCTGCCATTCGATCCAACAAGCGTATGCCAATAGCAGTAATCCCCAGCTCAAAGCAGGTGCCAAGCAGGCAGTCGATCTGGCTCTTCGCAGGCTTCAATTAGTCGGCAAACCACTGGTGCTTACGGGGACCACTGTCGATGGAGGACCGTTCGATTTCGGCAAATACAAGGGGAAGGTTGTCCTGGTCGATTTCTGGGCTACCTGGTGTGGTCCGTGTATCGCTGAGATTCCGAATATTCGCAAGAACTTCGAGCAGTACCAGAGCAAGGGATTCGATGTCATCGGTGTCAATCTGGATCAGAATCGCGACGACGCAACGCGATTCCTGAAGTCGGAAAAACTGCCGTGGACTACGATTATCAACAACGATTTGGCCGACAAATGCGGGGTCGAGTCGATTCCATTTGTCGTGCTGCTGGACCAGAAAGGCGTTGTTGTGGCGTTGCACGTTCGAGGTAGCACGCTTGCTGAGACGCTCAAGGAGATGCTTGGGCCCCCGGCGCCCGATCCGGTTAAACCTGTTGTCCCAGCGAAGAAGGACGTGCCGAAGCAGAGTCGTGTGATACGACATGGTCGGCCAATCGCGGCCGCATCGATGGCGGCGTTTACTTCGTTCGAAAACTCGGATGAAACCGAGGATGATTCAAACGGTTCCAAAGCGGGTTTGAAAAAGGGCGATCTCCCCGCGGACGACGAAGACTTGGAGCTTCCGGATGACGATCCGGACCAAAACCCTTACATCGCGCCTGCCGGGTTGTCGCCGAGTGACCTGGTCGAGTTCTTGTTCGATATGGCGGAAAAGCCAAAGAGTATCCGGCGCAGACCGGGGTTTGCCGAGGCAGTCGTGGATGCGGCCGATCGAGTGCTGGTTGCCGACACAAAAGACCGGTACCAGGTCATCGCCGCGTTGGCCAAGTTCACGACTCTGCATGAGAAGGCCTGTTTCGGTGACGAGGTTGCGGACCAACAATTGTGGTCGTTTGTCCAGAAGATGCAAGGAGACAAACGACCGGCGATCTCGAAACAGATCGCCTTCTTTCGCATCGAACGGCGAGCGATCGATGCCGATCAGATCCCTCTCGATCAGATCCCGGTGCTGTTGAGCGATCTCAAGAGCTATTTTTCAAAGCAGGAGGAAATGGATTCCCGGTATTTGCGCATGGCTTCCGTAACGGTACATGCGATCAATCGACTGGAGGATCTGAAGGCGCGCGAAAAGTACTTCGCCGAGTTCGGCAAACTGTTTGCCGGCAGCAGCGACAGGCAGTTATCCCGCTATGGCAAGAAGTTGATGGGCGGAAAAGAGAAGGCGTCCGAGTGGGTCGGCAAGCCGCTCGAATTGGAGGGCATGACAGCCATGGGGACGACCTTCAACTGGGCCGACTATCGGGGCAAAGTGGTCCTCGTCGATTTCTGGGCAACTTGGTGCGGTCCGTGCCAGCGAGAAATGCCCCACCTCAAATCGCTGTACGAGAAGTATCGAGATGCCGGCTTTGATGTTGTGGCTGTCAACCTGGATAGCGATGCGGAAGCGTTGGCCAAGTACTTGGAAGAGAAGAAGATTCCGTGGATCAATATTGTGGGCGAGTCGGCTCAGCAACAGGCAACTCGATATGGTGTAAAAGGCATTCCGACCATGATGTTGATCGACACAAAAGGGACTGTGATCGCCGTCAGTCACAAAGTATCCGAACTCGAAGGTCGAATTCCTAAGCTCTTGAAGCCCCAATAGCCCAGGGCAAGTCTGGAATTTCGCGTTGTTCGGAGAAGCTGAAAAAAAGAACCGGATCGCGGTTTTTATTCGCGATCCGGTTTCTTGCAGCGATTTACAATCGTATTTTCAGCGATGGTCTTATGTCCATCGTTTGCATCAACACTCCACCTTCTCAGTTGTGGAGAAGGGAAGTCAACCAAAACGGAACTCCACGTGGGTACCCCCAAGGTACAAAGGACTTTGTGAGGTCGTCAGCCAGCCACGTCGTGTTCTGTAACACTGTGTGAATAGGTTTCAGGATTCAGGGGCGACTCGACGACGCGCAGGAACCGACCTCCGTTCTCATACCACCCGTGTTTATTGGAGCGGCACCACTGTAGGTCCAGCAGAAGGGCTAGCCACTGACCGTCAAGAGACTCCCACGAAACAATCACTCGACGGTACGGTACAGGTGCCTCATAATAAAAGTCTAGCCCACGTTCGGAGAGATGCTTGCCTAAAACAACAAAAGTATCTTCCAATTTGGGTGAACCGTCACAACGAATCGGAGTCACCTGAATCGGGTAAGGGAATGGCTCGCGGCGGTCGCAACGAGCGTCGGTTCCAACCGGCCGATGATGGGCTGCTTGAAGAATCGCACCAACCTGGTGGCGCACTTGCCAATCTGATTTGGTCTCGTGGTTTTCGACCGGCGGAATATCCTCGCATATCGATTCTACAGCTACACAACTCATTCAATATCCCCCTCAATCGGTGGCGCTCTACGGGCGCAAACAAACGTGGAGACCGATGCGCTCGGCCGAAAGCTGGTGCCTCATCATCCCATTACCCTCAGGGCGGCAGGGCCGTAAGCAAACCCAAGCTACCGCTCGGGGTCCCAATGGCCTGTGCCCGCTGGTCGCTGAAACTTTGTCAAAAACGTTGAAGTCAGTAATCCAGGGTGCGGAACAGGCAATAACTTAAAGCGTTATTGGCCACGGATGGCTGAATTCTCGCGCCTTCAGCTGCATTGTGATTCCTGAATCCAAACGCTGGCAGCGTTTTTGAGAAGTTGCCGCGACACTTCGTACGGGTTGCGCCACTGATGGCACGGGATGCTCTGGTGAATGTCAGACGGATGCCTGAGAAGCTATTCGGAAAAGAATGTCCGGAGCAACGACGCGTTGGCTAGCCCGCAAAATATATCTACGTCATAAACGACTGCGAGTCAAATCGGGATCCGATTTCTCGTCGACCGGCATGAAGAGTTCCGTCCGGAGTTCTGATGCGTATTGGACAAGTTCTTCCGAGTTGGGGTGCTGCTCTCTCGCACTCGCAAGCAATGAGCGTGCCGAATTGAGGTGTCCCGATTCGACGAGTGAACGTGCCCAACTTCTGTAGATCGTCCAACGTCCCTTGTCGAACAGCTTTACATTGGGACGCCGTTGGTAACACTGTTGAAGTTGTTCCATTGCTTCCCGATACCGCTCGTGTCGGCACAGATAGAGTGCCCATTGCTGTTGGACGTGCACATCGTTCGCCAGAAGAGCCTCGTCGTCGGGGGCCAAAGCCAGCCCCTCGAACAATCGGCGGTTGGCTGCGGCATATCGCCCAACGTCGCACAGGTTCAAAGCCCAGTTGTTCAATGCCGAGACCAGGTTTTTTCGCGCAGATGGATCCTCGGTATCCATCTGGCAGGCCCATTGAAGAGACGCAACGGCTTGGCGAAATTCGCCTCGACCAAGCAGCATTACCGCTCGGTTATAGACAACTTTGCTCAGCAGCTGCACATCGGTTAATTCTCGGGCCCCGTCGATCGGAGAATCCGAGCTCGGCCGATTCGCGGACGGCCAAATTGCACCCGGCTGGTCAAACCACCGGGCCGATGTGGTCTGGATATTGAGGTCTGTTCCGTCTTTGAGACGACAATAGACATGGCCCGGTTCGGCCACTGCAGTCACTGGGATTTGGAATTCCTTGCAAAGACAGACATAGAGGGCTGTCGATGTGACACAGTTGTACGGACCGCCATCGAGCGTATCGTTCAGTTTCCAGCAGTTTTCGCGATAAGGACCGGTCAAAAGGAGACGGTGCATTTCACGCAGCAAGTACGCTGCACGTGGAATCCCCGGAGCCTCGGCTCGAATCCGGGTGCTCTGGTCCGTACAGAATCGATCGACGCGCTCGATCTCACGCGCCAGTAGGTCGCCATCTCGAATGCCGCCGGCAATCAACGCTGCTTCGAGCAAACGAAACTGGTCCAAATACCCGTCAGATACATCGTCTTCCAATGCCAGCGACAAGATGGCCGCGGACGTGTCGTCCGCGTGGGTTGGGACAACAGCGGCCACGCAGCCGAAGGCCACAACGTGAAAAAGGATCAGGTTACTGATTGCACGACTTAACATGAGCGTTTTCAGGAGTCCATTTCAAAATAATCGGTGGCCAGCAAGCCGATTGCCGCTGTAATACCAAGGATTCGCCATCAATAACTGTCGCACAGACCCCCATGGGCTTGTCCCATGGGTGAATCAGTCTCACAGCTAAGGAGGATCGCCGCACGAACGCCCCCCAGTAACTTCAAAGACGGTTAAGTTCTTGCCAAAGTTCCAGCGGC
>JAJSAJ010000719.1 GCA_024274855.1 Planctomycetota bacterium
CGAGTGGATCGGGGGCATAACGATGATTGCCGGAGCCGCGCTATTGCTCGCTTCCCAACACGTGATCGTCGCGTCATCTGGCTCTTAACGTGGCCTACCGCCACAACCCGTGTTGGGTGTGACAAGCTCGCGCGACCAATGTATCCAACCAGCGACCACCTAACGCGAGCGCCGGCACACCAGAATCTTAACGTGGCCTACCGCCACAACCCGTGTAGGGTGTGACAAGCTCGCGCGACCAATGTATCCAATCAGTGACCACCTAACGCGAGCGCCGGCACACCAGAATCTTAACGTGGCCTACCGCCACAACCCGTGTAGGGTGTCAAGCTCGCGCGACCAATGTATCCAATCAGTGACCACCTAACGCGAGCGCCGGCACACCAGAATCTTAACGTGGCCTGCCGCCACAACCCGTGTAGGGTGACAAGCTCGCGCGACCAATGTATCCAACCAGTGACCACCTAACGCGAGCGCCGGCACACCAGAATCCTGCATCGTCAAAGACGCCACCGTCTTTGCTCGTCTATCGACAATATGCGGCGCAGGCGACAGGCCCTTTTCCTTACCTCTACCACGTTTCATGGCGACCGCGGCATTCCCTGAGTACGGACGGATAGTGCTTTCAACTCAGAACCGTCATCGGCCAAGTAGGACTCGTCGCCCAAGTTAACCGTCACAACAACTCCGTTGGCGAATCGCGTCTGCTGGACGGCATGATCGTCTGTCAACCATTGATGCGACACCATCTCGGCATAGCCTGTCGCGCGAGCGACCGGCGTCGCTGTGCGATAACTTTGAACAAAACGATCCTTATTGGCTTTCCAGATCTTCCGATTGAACATGAACATCGGCGGTGTGCCGTAGAGTGCGTTGAACAGGTCACGTCGGTCCCACAACGAGGGGAGCTTATTGTTGTAGTCTCCCCAATACCATTGGGCCACAACGCAATCGTGATAGACCAGCTCCCAAAGCGGCAACCGGTAGTAGTGTCCGGTTTGGAACTTGGCGACACGCTGCGGCACGTCCGTGACAACCTCCAACATTTTGCGACCCGAGTCGGGTACGCGATACGGCCCAAGACTCAGCATCCCTTCGAAATAGTGCACGTACGGAACGGCCGCATCGATGCCCGTCTCGCTTCCGGTCACCAGCCGGCACGTCTCCGAAACATATTGCAGCAGTTTCATGCGGAACCGCCGGCTGTCGGTCCGTGTCATCGGGTGGCGTGGACTATAGCACTCGCGCCACGCCGCCGCGGTCGTCGTATCAATGAACCGGCACCGGTAAGGATGGGTCTTCAACTCGGCGGGAATTCGACGCTGCGCGTAGTGAACCGCGCGAGAATCGCACAGGACACCGCACGGATACCACTTCCCGTCTTTCCCCTTGACTCGCCAACCTCGTGTCCACTGGCCATCCTTGCCGATGATAATGTCGTCCGGCCACGCGTCACTTGTCCAATCGGGATGGCGCCCCCGCAGATTCGGAAAGTCGGCAGGGTTCATCGCATCCTGGTAGATGTCGTATCGACTGGAAAGAACACCCATTGAATTCAATCGTTCGATCGTTTCCGGTTTATTGCGGTTACTCCAGAGAATCCGCTGAATCCCGAGTCTCTGGAGTTCAGTACAGACTTCGTCAGCCGGCATATCCCAGTTCCAAACATTAACGGCGCCGATCAGTCGGTCGACATTCGGGTTCTCCTTGCGTTTATCAGCCAGAGTTTTCAGACGACCGATCTCTCGAGCATACTGACGGTATCGTTTGCACATGGCCACATATCCGCCCTGATCAAACAGGGTCATACGAATTCGCCGCTCACCACCGAACCTTCCTTTTTGCGGAAGCCATTGTGGCGTCAGGCAAAGCCGCTTGTCCGTGCGGGGTACGTCAACCGCCGCATCATCGGGCGTTTCGACTATTGCCATCAATCCGCGCGTCAAATCCGTAATACCCCAGAACGCCATGCAAAGCCCATGACCGCCAAATAAATGGTAATGCATCGGCTTCAGCGACGAATCATCGACCGGATAACTGATCCCCTCATTAACCGGCATGATCAAGTATTGACCAGCCTTCGTCTTCCATGGCCTTGGGAACTTCAATGGCGAACGAACCGCCCCTTCCGCGTTCAGTCGTACCAGCACCTCCGCTTTACCCGGTAGCAACTCGAGCGATCCGTCGATAGTCAACATATCATCCGGCTTCAGTAGCTTGAACAGAATGCGTTGCCCTTCGGTGCGAGCGTCCAAGACGATCGGTACCGAGGCCGGATACTGTTCATAGGCTTGGCCATTGCGACGGTCAGACATGGTAAAGGTCGCAGTCGCTGGAAAAAACGTAACGCTTATCAATTCATTCTCAATTGCCAGTTTTTGGGGAAGGTCCTCCGCTTGCAGCTGCTTCAACGCACCGGCTTTCACCAATGCAACGTCATCCATCCATGCGGTGCTCGCGCCAAACCCGATAAGCCGCGGCACGATGCGTGCCCCTTTGGGCGGGATAACGAATCGGCACGCTACCTGTCGCCAATGGTCCGCATGCCGAACCGTTCGGCCGCCATACGTCCAGGATATCGCCTTGCCCTCCCTGTCGTACAGGATCACGCCAAGCGTTGCGGAACTGTCCCCTTCGGTCCGGATCCAACCGGTCAACTCGTAGATATCGCCCGGTACGACTGAAAACTCCTTGCCATAACCAAAGCTCCAGTCGGCCTTGCCGGCGTAAGTTATCTGGACAGCCTTCCGCCCGGCGCGCACACCGTCCGTAACGATCGTCGCGTTGCCCTTGCCATCACGAGCCCAAAACTGAGCCCAGTTCTCCGTGCCACG
>JAJSAJ010000720.1 GCA_024274855.1 Planctomycetota bacterium
AAAACAAGAGGCTCAGCAGGAGCTTCGCCCTCCCGGACGCGCTTCACCATCCCGAAAACACTGTTTCTCAGGGTTCTGAGGCAGAGCCTGGGACTCGATGTCAACTGTTTCCCAAGGCCCAGCAACCAAGGGGAGCGGGCAAATGCAGACCGATGGATAGCTTGTGGCTGGTTGGCGGCCCTGGCGCCCTGTATCGCAACCCATCGGCAGTTATTGTAGCGTTTGGTAAGATCAATCGGTATTGTGTGGAATGATTTCCGTTTTCTATTCTGGAACCGGGTGAGCAGTGTTTGTTGGCCGCCGCCCCATCGCCCAGGCAACTTGATCGTTCGTATTCCATGTCGAAGGACATTTCCGCAGAAGAACTAATTGGGCTCGGCCTTAACGGGTCTGTTGCTTTCGGGATGGCCGATCAGGTCAATTCCCTGCTCCGTTCCGCGACGGCAGCTGAATGTTGGCGGGCTGTTTCACAGCGGGTTCTGAGGCCGTGCCACCCATTTCCGGTGCACCGGTATCTTTATGAAACGATCTTTTCGGGCTGGGACGATCGGTGCGGCCCGTGGCCCGCGTGGTCTCCGACCGGCGAATCGGCGCGGGCCACTAACATCTGGAAGCTGATGCGGAAAAAGGGGATTGGGACCTACGAGGATTTGCGGCGCTGGTGCGCGGAAAACCGCGAGCCGTTTTGGGAGTCAATGATCGAATTGCTCGGCGTTCGCTTCCGCCGCCCCCCATCTCATATCATGGACCCATCGTCGGATGTGGCGCGCACGCAATGGCTGGTCGACGCCAGGTTGAACATCGTGGACAGTTACTTCGCGGAACCGAGCAGCGCCACCGCCATCATCTATCGGACGAAATCAGGAACGACTTCGACATGGAGTTATGGCGAACTGCTGGGATGGACGAATCGTGTCGCGAACGGGTTGGTTTAAAGTGGATTCAGGCCTGGAGACGCAGTCGGCGTTTGCATGCCGATGACGGCCGAATCGGTGGCGATTTACTTGGGGATCATCAAGGCAGGATGCGCGGCCGTATCGATTGCCGACAGTTTCGCCCCCGAGGAAATTGCAATCAGGCTTAAGCTTGGACAGGCAAGAGGAGTTTGCACGCAGGACTACGACGTTCGCGGCCGCAAGCCTCGTCCGTTGTATGAGAAAGTCGTTAGCGCGCTCGCCCCGACGACAGTGGTGGTCCCCGGTGGCGATTCGGTTCCTTGCGAGTTGCGCGAGATGGATCGGCGTTGGGAAGACTTCTTGAGTGATAACGACTCGTTCGATTCGCTGGCTCGGGCACCCGACGATCACACCAACATCTTGTTCTCCTCGGGAACCACTGGCGAGCCGAAAACGATCCCGTGGACGCAGACGACGCCGATTAAGTGTGCCGCGGACGCTTACCTGCACCACGATATCCGTCCGGGCGATATATTGGCGTGGCCTACCAACCTGGGTTGGATGATGGGGCCCTGGCTGATTTACGCGAGTTTGATCAACCGGGCGTCGATGGCCCTCTACTACGGCACGCCGACGGGGCGTGCGTTCTGTGAGTTTGTTCAGGATGCGAACGTTACGATGCTTGGCGTGGTGCCGAGTCTCGTCAAAACCTGGCGGAACGCAAAGTGCGTCGAAGGGCTCGATTGGAACGCTATCAGGGCGTTCAGTTCGACGGGTGAGTGTTCCTACGCAGATGACATGCTTTATTTGATGTCTCTGGCCGGCTATAAACCGGTCATCGAGTATTGCGGCGGTACCGAGATCGGAGGCGGGTATATCACCGGGACGATGGTGCAGCCTGCGTCGCCATCTACCTTTTCCACACCGGCTCTGGGGTTGGACTTTACGATTCTGGACGAGAACGGTGCGGAATGCGACAACGGCGAGCTGTTCTTGATCCCCCCTTCCATGGGTCTTTCGAACGGGCTCTTGGGCCGCGATCACCCCGAAGTTTATTTCGCGGGAACGCCAGACCGGCGGGACGGAGCCCAGTTACGGCGTCACGGCGATCAAATGCAACGACTACCGGGAGGTTACTATCGTGCCCACGGCCGCATTGATGACACCATGAACCTCGGTGGCATCAAGATCAGTTCCGTGGAAATCGAACGTGTGCTGGACGCCGTCCCCGGGATCCGGGAGACCGGTGCCATTTCGGTTGCCTCGGCGGCGAGTGGCCTCGAACGTCTGGTCGTCTATGTCGTTGCCGAATCGCATGCCAAGGAGCGTGACCGACGACTCCAGAGTGCGCTGCAGCAGGCACTCGTTCGGCGGCTCAACTCCTTGTTCCGAATCCACGACCTCGTCCTTGTGGATGCCCTGCCCAGGACGGCGTCAAACAAGGTGATGCATCGGGAACTGCGGCGACGATATCTGGCCCGCGGCGATTCCATCGGACGGCCGAGCTGAATGGACTGGCGGCCACGCGGTTGCGAGAATCGGTTGCTTGGTGTGCCGATTCTGAATGACGATCGAACCAATCGTATTCCAACCCGCGTCTTGGCGACACCGAGCTCCGGCTATGCCGCCGGCGTATCCTGGCTGGGGTCGAAGCGGCGATAGACGCCTGCCAGCAACGCTGTGGTACCGGCGGCGGCAGTGGCGATCAACCCGCATATTCCGGCGATGAAAATAATGCCACCAGCTGCCGGCAGGCTGGCTGGAAGTAGCTGTGCCGTGATGTACCGAGCAGCAAATGCCCAAGCCAGAGCAATTACCAAACCAACCGCGAACAAAACTCCCTTGCCCGTGAACGTGAGAATCGAACGGAAGAACACGCCGAGTCCCTCCTGATTCAAACGGTAAGGGTAGAGCAGGAAGATCAGATTCTCCAACGCGAAAATCAGTATGTTGGTCGGTACCATGACCAGCATGGCCATGAAGAGGAACCCGACATGGTACGGGCGAATGACGATGGCGACCAGCAATACCAAGAGTTGGAACAGCGTGCAGAGCAGCACAGGCACGGCAAGCTGGCCAAGTGTGACTGCGATTGGGCTGACCGGCAAAGCCTTGAGCACGGCCAATCGGTCAACATCACGTCGAAAGTCAAATTTAAAGGCAGTTGGAAGCAGCAGAAATGAATAGAAAATCAGACCACCGACCAGTTGGATCAGCATCAGACGCCCATGATGTGGCGTGAACAGTGTTGTGCAGGCGAGAATGCCGGGGACGATCATGGCCACGCACAGCGACGTGCGGTAGTGAATGGCACCGAGCGCTTGCCGCCATGCCAGGCTGCCGGCGCCTTGCAGACGCGGTGGAACATGTACCGCATATTCTCCCTTGCGTGCTGTCCGGCTCGAACGTGAAGCCAACGGCCGAAGCTGCTTGAAAGCGATTCGCTCCATCGTCACGCGCCGCTGTTGGAAAAACTGGTCAAGCCATGCCACGCTGCCGGCCAGTGTGATGACCAAAGCGATGGCAAGCAACAGATTCGCGATTAACGTCAGAGAGAACTCCGGCACCAGGATCACGTTGGAGAACCCGTTAAACGGCGTTTCGGCCAATGCTCCAAGCCCCGTGTTGCGCAGATCCAACAGCCGGTTCACGATGCGCATTCCGATGGCCAGCGATGTGGGTAATTCGCCTTCGGTCATTCCGCTGTGCAGCGGTAACGCGTTGACCAGCACGTAGCCGAAGCAGAGTGTGGCAGATCCGAGAACAGCGATTCGGAAGCGAAGGAACTCCTGTCGCGACATTCCATATGCGATGATTTCCAAAGCAATACGAACCAAGTCGACAAAAAACAATGCCAACAACATGCCGATAAATCCGGCTAGCCAGACCCGCAGATCGGGCAACATCACTAGGGAAAAACACGCTGCTTTGGCAACGGCGGCGATCGCAATGGCGATCAAGCGGTAGGCAACCAGATCGTAACGCCGCAAAGGCGCTCCACCCAGTAGTTCTTGCTCGGCAGGTGTCCACTCAAATGGCTCGCTCGGCGTGCGACACGCCGTCTTCAGCAAGTGCCAGATCGCGTACGCCAAGAGTCCCATGGGGATCCAGACAGCGAGCTTGTCCGGATCCGCCGGTGCGCGCAACAGCAGGCCGGCCGCAACTTGTCCGAGCCAGACGACCGCCAAGAAGGCCGCGAGAATCGAAAGCACCACGCGCCGTCGCCCTCGGAAACGTTGCAAGGTCCGCGACATGCGCGCGGAGGCCTGAGAACGCAATAACTGCAGTATGGCCGGATGTGGTATGAATCGGTGCATTACGGTCTGGCTTCGTGTGGCAATGGTCTATCTTGTTGGATTGAGAGTCCTAAGAGCAAACGGTTAGCGGACAAAATGAGACGAGCGGTGAACGGTCATCCGACGGGTGTGCTCACGGCGTCAACGTCGGGCAAATCGGTTACCGGACAGGCGTGATCGATCGCTCGGAAGAAGACGTCTTCGAGTGTCGCATCGCCGCGCGAGTCGGCGTACAGAGTGCGCAGGCGGGCAAGCGTTCCACAAAAATGCTGTTGGCCGGCGTTTAAGATAAGCACGTGCGTGCAGATATCTTCGACCATCGCCAGCAGGTGTGAGCTGATGACGACCGCAGCACCTTGTCGAGCACGCTCGACAATCGATTCCTTCAGCACTCGGATACCGCGTGGATCGAGTCCCGTCATCGGCTAGTCCAACAGCAAGGCCACTGGATCGTGTAGATACGCACAGCAGATGGCCAGCTTCTGACGCATGCCACGTGACAGGTCGGAGGCACGCGTATGCCGTTTGAATCCCAGGTCAAATTGCTCAAGCAACTGAGCTGCTTTCTGGCCTAGATCCTCGACGCCATAAACACTGGCCACAAACGTCAAATGTTGCTGGATGGTGAGATCAGAAAACAGCTGCGGATCATCGGGAACATAGGCGGATCGGCGTTTCGCTTCCAACGGCGCGTTATCGACGTCGAAACCGGCTACTCTCAGTTCTCCACCGCTCGAGGGGATGATCCCTGTCAAAGCACGCAATGTGGTTGTTTTTCCAACGCCGTTTGGACCGATCAGGCCCAAAACCTGGCCAGCGGCCACATGGAATGACAGCCCGGAAACGGCCACGGTTGAGTCATACACTTTGCAGAAGTTCACAACATCAATCACAGGCGATCTCCGAGAGAGCAGGTGCCGGGAGTAGATTGGCTATCAAAATCGTAACCGTTCACGGAATGTAGGCCGCCGGTTCGCTTCCAAGGGGTCAGACCCATTTTCGGCGACAAAATGCGTTCGCGTAAAGAAACGCTTTCTCCGCCGAAAATTGCGTCAGACCCCAGCCGCGTGAACGGCTACTCAAAATCTACCTCCGAAACGTACACTCTGCTGGTGATCTGGGTCACGATCCGTGTGCGAAACGGGACGTGAATCGCCCGGCCGTTCGTGCGTTTTGGCTAGGCGGTCGACCTTTGTGGATTGTGCCGATTGTTCGATGGGTGATTGAAGGCTGAGGGAATCAGAGTATCGGCGATTACGGCTGTTATTACGCCTGTTGCCTGTTATCATGCCACCGATATCCGTTTCAAGATACGTGAACGGTTGCGGTACGGGAATTGTTGTTCATCGGTCTTGTCCTTGTTCCGAATGCACGATCTCATTCTCGTCGACGCCTTGCCCAGGACGGCGTCAAACAAGGTGACGCGTCGGGAGCTGCGACGACGTTACCTGGCCCTCGGCGATTCCATCGTTCGGTAAGTAAACGTTGTGGGCTTTGACGTCCCATGTAAAGTCGGCGGATATCGAATGAAGAACACTCGGACCTGGCGGGGATGTTGCAACAGACTTGTGCGACTCGATTTGCCACTGCCACTCGATGGTGTTGTAAAGAATCACGCGATTGCTACAGTGGGTGAATATTGGAGAGTGTGTCGCGATTGGATGTCCGGGCCCATGTCCGGCCGTATGGAACACGGTTAAGCGTTTGAACGATCCAGGCAATGGCGATTGTTCCCTGCCCCTGGTCGTTATCTTGTGGCAATGTGACGGAGCGAAATCTGATATGAAACGCAACGGGAAGAGTGCGGATGTTCAGCATGGTAGCGTGATGCACACGACTGTGGATCGAGTTGGCAGTGCCGCCTGCAATCTTTGTGGATCAGAATCTTTCCAAGACGTTTGGACAATTGAATCGCCGTTGCGGTCGTCGCCCAAGCAGATCTTACGAGTTCCGGAAGCATATCATATCGGTCGTTGCGAATCCTGCGGGCTGGTTCAGGTGCGCGAGCGAGCGTTTCTGAGTAGTGAATTCCTGCGAGAACTCTACTCACGCGAGTATTTCGAAAGCTACGGTGGAGGCGCGTACGGAAGAGATGCACGCATGCGTCCGTTTCGTAAGTACGCCCGAATTTTCGACAAACATTGTCCACGGGGGGGCGGGAAACTATTGGAAATCGGATGTGCTCACGGTGGCTTCTTGGAAGAATGCAAGATGCTTGGATGGGACGTTTCCGGAGTGGAGCCGTCGAGCCACGCCGTCGAAGTCGCACGTTCACGGGGATTAGACGTGCGTTGCGGTAGCCTGGGTTCTGTCCAGCTTGGTGAGGCTGAGTATGACGCGCTCGTGACATTGGCTACGATTGAGCACGTTCCGGATCCAAAACAGTTCCTCCAGACTGCGGCGGATTTACTGAAGCCTGGCGGCTGCGTCATGTTAACGACGGTTGATTTGGAGGGGCTGGTACCGCGGTTGCTTGGTTCACGCTGGCGTCAGATCGCACCCCCCTGGCATCTGTACTATTTTCATCAGTCGCAGATGGTACGGTATCTAGAAGACGTGGGGCTCAGGGTTTGCTACATCGGTGGCAAGGTCTGTCCTGGTGTATATCGTGCGAAAGCGTACCGACATGACCGGCGCGTGTGGAATCTTGGGTATATGCTTGTTATTGCGACCAAGTAGATGAGGCTCCGCCGAGCGTCCGCATTACCGTTCTGGGGTTTCGTATTGCCGCCGTTGCGACGGAGTATGCGCGTCGAGCAAGGCCCGGATCACGTAGTTGCTGGCACCGATCGCCGGCAGGACCTTCGGTAAGTACCTGGGAAGGCGTGACGGGTGGCAATTAGCTTCTGTTCGCATCCGTTGCGGTCATTCGCCTGAACGGTCTTTCTCAAGTTCACGCTTGACGGATCGCTCCATGAGTGTCGGTCCGATAAAGACCGCAAGCCAGTGAAACACCAGGCCAATTCCCCAACCGAGCAGCGGCCATTGGAACCACAGGTACTGAGGGGTCGTGCTGTAGTTGATGAAGACCAACAGCAGATTGACCGGGATATAGACGACCAGGTGAATGTAGCAACTCAGTTTTGCACCCGCTCGTCGGTAGGCACGTCTGTGGGTTTCGCCGCGTTTCGTCATTGTTCTTTTCTCCTGGCGTGGCCGGACCACACCGATATTTGTAACCTTAAAGACCGTCAAATCCTTGGCAGAACTGAGCGACCAACGGGAGCGGGCCATTGGGGGCCCGAGTGGTAGCTTGGAGTTGGCAGGCAGCCCGGCCGCCCGGTGTCTACAGACGTGCCCACGTCGGTTGTGCCGAGTAGCGTTTGGTCGACGGCACTCGTCAGAACCCTACCGCCTTCGCAAATTCATGAAACCAGTAGCTGATGGGCGGGGGACGCTCTGGTGCGGTTCGGAATGCCCGATTATGGACCGGACCCGCGTGGGATACAAGGCCATCCACAGGGCCGGACAGCTGGGGGCATGTGCTCCAATCTCGGAATTTCCGCGTTTCCGTTGATTTGGTCCGAGGTCCATTTCCCAATGGGGCCACGCTAGGTGGCCGTATCCCGTTCGCCTGTCCGGATCTTCACCGTGTCGTCCACCGAGATCACAAAGATACGGCCGTCACCCGGGTTGCCCGTATGGGCATGCTTTTCAATTGCTGTGACGACCTGTTCCACCATTTCATGGGGAACCATCATTTCAAGTTTGATTCTTTTTTGTGGTTCGACGTCGGGATGGACAACGCTGAATCCCCGAACTTCCGAAACGGTAGCAGCTGGAAGGTCGTTGATTGTTTGCAGTCCGCGCAGGACCTCACTGAGCATGAACGGTTGAATGATCGCTTTGACTTCTTTCATGGAACGAATCCTCCAATTCAAGACATACTACACCTCCACATCGACCATCTTTGGCTCAAACCAGCGATAGATGGCTGGCAGGACGACCAACGTTAGCAGCGTGGAGGTGATCAGGCCACCAATCACGACAGTTGCCAAGGGGCGTTGCACTTCGGCGCCGGCGCTTGTGGACAGGGCCATGGGTATGAAGCCCAGACTAGCGACCAGGGCAGTCATCAGGACCGGGCGCATCCGGAGCAGGGCACCGTGGAAAATGGCTTCTTGGACACTGGCTCCTTCATGGCGTAATTGTTGAATATAGGTAACCAGTACAAGGCCGTTCAAAACGGCGACGCCAAACAAGGCAATAAACCCGACTCCTGCTGAAATCGAAAAAGGCAACTCCCGCAGCCACAGAGCGAAGACGCCACCGGTGGCGGCCATGGGCACATTTAGAAAGATCAGCAAGGCCGGTTTCCACGAGTTGAAGGTTGTGTACAGAATGGCGAAGATCAAGAACAGGGACAGAGGGACCACGACCATCAGACGGCGACTGGCTTCTTGGAGGTTCTTGAACTGTCCACCCCAGGTAAGGGTGTAGCCTGGGGGAAGCGAGACTTCTTCGCTGATGGCTTGTTTTGCATCGGCGACGAAGCTGGCTAGATCTCGCCCGCGAGTGTTAGCTTCGATCATAATTCGTCGCGAGATCGCATCGCGAGTGATCATTGCCGGCCCCTCTTCGATGCTCATATGAACCAATTGGTCCAGGGGGATTTGTCGTCCCAAAGAGTCGGCGATCTTCAGGTTGTGGAACTTGTCCACGTCGTCACGCCAGCGTGCAGCGAAACGCACTTGCAATGGAAAGCGGGGCTGTCCTTCGACGACTTGGCCCACCACGTGGCCGCCGATTGCATCGACCGCGTTGAGCACATCGGCCGCATTGATGCCGTAGCGGGCGATTGCGGCGCGATCGACTCGCACCCGTACGTTGGGTAAGCCGGCGATCTGTTGAGCTCGCACGTCCGCGGCACCGGGAACTCGGCTGACGGCCTTCACGATTTCGTCCCCCTTGCGTTTGAGCACGTCGAGGTCGGGCCCATAGAGGCTGATACCTATTTCCGCTCGCACGCCGGCCACGAGCTCAGCCACTCGTAGTTCGATCGGTTGGGAGTAGCTGAAGGTGTTGGATGGAATATACTGATTGAGCAATTCGTCGATCGCGTAGATTAGCTTTTCTTTGTCGGATTCCAAGTTGTTCTTATCGAAACCACGGTAGATTTCCTCGGCCCGTTTGCGGAGTGTCGGGTCGTTGGCGTTTGCGAGTTTGTTGCCGTCTGTCATTACGTCATCGACGTTGCGCAGAACGGCAAGCAGGTTGTCAACGCTTCGAATGGTCGTCCATTTGTCTTCAGGCGGCGTCACGACTCCTGCCCAGACGAGTGGCCATTCCATGGGCGACAGCGATTCTTGAGGTTCCAAAATGACAAAGATATCGCTGATCTCCACGCCCATCGGGTCGGTAGCCACCTCCGCGCGACCCGTTTTCGACACAACGGTAACCACCTCGGGAAACTGTTTCAAGACGCGTTCGATCTGGGTGGTGCTCTTGACCGATTGCTCGAGAGCCACGCTTGGCAGTCGCCACGCATGCAGGGCGATCGCCCCTTCGTCCAGTCTGGGGATAAAGACGGCGCCCATGCCCGCCGGAATCACAGCACTCACCGCAAACACGACAACGGAAACGACGACGGTTGCCATGGGGTGAGCGATTGCGAGGTGAAGGACGGGTCGGTAGATCCGCTTACTCCAACGAATGACAAAGGTTTCCTTCTCGCGAACTCCGCGGCGCAATGCGATCGATGCTAACACGGGCATGAACGTCAACGCCAACACGAGCGAGGTCAAGAGTGCGAAGATGACGGTGAAAGCCATGGGGCGGAACATCTTTCCTTCCACGCCTTGCAGAGAAAGGATCGGGAGATAGACGATGATGATAATACCTACTCCGAAAACCACTGGGCGGGCGACTTCTTTGCAGGCGTCGCCAATCAGACTGAGTGGAGCAGGGGTTCCGTCTTTGCTGTGATGTTCGGCAACTCGCCGTACCAGGTTTTCGATCATCACCACCGAACCATCGACAATGAGACCGAAGTCAACCGCTCCCAAACTCATCAGGTTGCCAGAGAAGCCGGCATACAACATGCCGGCAAAGGCCCCCAGCATGGCCAGTGGAATGGCCAGCGCGACGATCAGTCCGGCACGTAGATTACCCAGCAGCAACAGCAGCACCAGGATTACAAGTACCCCACCTTCGGTTAGGTTCTTGGCCACGGTACGGATCGTGTGGCGGATCAATTCCGTGCGGTCGTAAAATGTGTCGATAGTGACTCCGGGCGGCAGCGAAGGCTCGATTTGTTTGATCTGCTCCTTAACTCGATTGACTACCGCGCGAGCGTTTTCGCCCATCAGCATCATTACGATACCGACCACGGCTTCACCTCGCCCGTCTCGAGTGACGGCCCCCTGTCGCAACAGGGGAGCGAAGTGAACCTGGCCAATGTCCTTGACGTAGATCGGCGTGCCGTCTTTGCGTTGGTCCAATACGATGTTCGCTACGTCTTCGAGACTGGTGATCAACCCTTCGCCTCGGACGATACGCTGCTCGCCCGAGTGAACAATGTAGCCTCCACCGGCGTTGGCGTTATTCTTGTCGAGCGCATCGAAGACTTGCTCAATGGAGACCTGGTAATTCAAGAGTTTGTCGGGGTCAATTGCTACTTCGTAGGTTTTTAATTCTCCTCCGAAGCTGTTGACCTCGACGACGCCTGGAACGCTGCGCAGCTTGAAAGCGATCTCCCAGTCGAGGATGGAACGTAATTTCATGGGGTCGTCATATTCCGAGCCCGGTTCCGCTCGAACCTCAAACTGGTAGATTTCCCCCAGTCCGGTGGCGATGGGCCCCATTTCAGGTTCGCCAAAGCCCTTGGGGATGTTCTCTCGAGCTTGCTGGAGTCGCTCGTTTACCAGGGGCCGGGCCCAGTAAATGTCCGTGCCATCCTCAAAGACCACGGTGACACTGGAAAGACCGAACCGGCTAACCGAGCGGATTTCCGTGACCTGGGGTAAACCGCTCATGGCCGCCTCGACCGGAAACGTAATGAACTGCTCGATTTCCACTGGGCCGAGTGCGGGCGAAGTCGTCAGCACTTGCACCTGAACGTTCGTAACGTCGGGCACGGCATCGACGGGTAAATGTAGGAGCGACATCGTGCCGACCACGATTAGCAGCAGCACCAGGATTATCACCACGAAGCGATTATGTAATGCAAAATTGATGATCTGATTGATCATGCCATTATTCCTCCTCGCCGATTAGCTCACTTAATAGCTCGGACTTGATGGCGAACGCACCAGCCACGACGACCTGTTCCCCCTCTTTCAATCCGGAAAGGATTTCCACCCATTGGTCGCCGGAGCGTCCCGTTCGCACATCCCTTCGCTCATACAGGTCGTCTTTTTTCTGCACAAAGACGTACGTGTCCCCCTTCTCGTTCACGATTGCAGTGCGGGGAACTTGGACCACATTCGCGGTAACTGTTCCGGGTAATTCGACCTGGACAAACATTCCGGGCTTGAGCACGCCGTCCGTGTTTTTCACGATCGCTCGCAGGTCAGCCGTCCGCGTTTTCTCGCCGATAATGTCTCCCGTGTAAAAGACCTTTGCCTCAAAGTGACGGTCGGGAGATGCGTTGGCGCGGAAACGTATCATTTTGTCTTGAAGTGATGCGAGTCGAGGCAGATACTTCTCGTAAATATCCGCTGTCACCCATGCGGTTGAGAAATCAGCTACCGAGAACATTTGCGTGTCTGGGTCGACTTGGTCCATGAGGACGATGTCCTTGCTGATCACGATACCGTCGAAAGGCGTTTTCACTTCATAATGTGAAATTCCTTCACCTTGAATGTCCGGGTCGATGTCCTTGTTTTGAATATCTTTACAGCCGAGGATCTCTAGTAACTTGCGGTTGACGGTCTCGGTGGTTCGCGTTTTCTCCAAGTCCTGCTCGGCGGCCATCTTGTTACGTTCGGCCATGAAGTGAATCTGTTCCAGGTCGCCGGCGAGTTTCGCTTGCGCCGCATCCCGGGCCGCCGTGGCCGTCAACAGTTGCTTGCCAGCGATAATCCCACGCTCGGTCACGTCGGCCAGTCGCCGGTAGTCCGCCTGGGCCTTGTGCAAATCGGCGTAAGCACCGAGAAGCTTGTCTCGGTATTCGCCGATCGGTCTATCGCGAAACCTGGGCTCGATTTCCGTGATTGGGACGCCCTTCTTGAGAACACTAATCAAATCACGCGTGTTTTCAAAAACCGTCTTCGACCATTGGTAGTTCACTTCGGCGAGACGGGTTTCTCGTTGGCTTTTGTAGAGATCAAGTTTCGACCGGCCTACCTGTTGGCTGTCAATCACCGCCAGGACCTGTCCGGCTTCGACCCGGTCGCCGAACTTGACCAGGACTTTGTGGACGCGGCCTTCGACTAGTGGGTGAAGGCGGGTGACGCGATCTTCATTCAGCGTCACTTTGCCCGTCACTCGAATGTTTTCGATGAAATCGGCCTGCCGTGCCGGCTGCACGCGAATGCCGGCCACGTCACGTTTTGTTATCGACAAATGGATCAGTTTATCCGGGACGCTCAGCCGTTCGCCTTGTTCATTGCGTTTTGCGTTACCGGAAGTTTCACTTGACGCTGGCGAGGACGGGCGAATTGTCAGGTACGCTCCCCCAACACCGAGAGCGACTGCCGCCACGCCATAGGCTATCCATAACGCCAACCTGCGTGTCCCACGTAGTGAATCGAAATACGACCAAGGTCTCATCGGAATGTCTCCTTGTATCCTGGGCCATGGGGTTTGCCGATGCTTGCCATCGCCATCGGGCGAGGAACACGTGAACGGCAACGATGCCTGAGATCGCACCCATGACGGCCACTGGGATCGAGAGTCGGCGTCTCGTGAGTTGGGAATGCTGATTTTTCGTAACACTTTAGCCAAATGGAGAACGCACGTTGGTCGAAAGACCCCCATGGGCTTGTCCCATGGGTGAATCAGTCTCTCGAGCTAGAAAGCATGTGATGAAAATCCCCTTTCCGCTCCCTCCTCGCCGCCTTTGGCGGCGGGGAGGGAGCGGCCGTCGGCATGACATGCCGGCCTTAGCTCAATAGACTCGCTCACCAACGGCACAAGGCCGTTGGGGTCGATCAGCCGAAAAAATAGCAGCGAAATGCAAATCCAACTGCAGA
>JAJSAJ010000721.1 GCA_024274855.1 Planctomycetota bacterium
AGAACCAGGAAGGCAGCAGCAGCATGGACCGGCCGGTTTTCGAATCGATATCCAGCCCACTGGGCTGGCGGTTCGTACGTGCGGAGGGGGAAAGGACTGAAATGACTGCCTTCTGTCACCGATTGTGTGCTGGACAACGCGCCGAACGGTGTCGCGCTTTCCCGAACGCCGCTCCCCCTCGCTCCAGCGCGCTTCGGGGGAGAAGACCCTCGCATTACTTTTCCCCTTTAGTATAGAGTCACTGGCGATTCTGCCGTCACTCCCTCGCCGCTTGCGCCGCGGGCTTCCTCACCGTCACGGTCCAACGGCTTTCCTACTCCTGTCCATTGCAAGTTCATTTTACCTTTCCAATCTGAGCCTCTTGAGCGTAAGAGGATCAAGAGCAACTGTTTCACCATCTGGCGAAAACAGAACAACATACGGCTGTTTCGTGAATCCAATCGTGCGTGCGATATGCGCAACCTTAAATCACTCCAATCATTATATTTGAGCAACAACAAAACGTATGCATTGCCCATGCACAGTCGTTGAAAGTTGGAATCATTAAATGCGCTGAATGCTGGAAGACTCATCGCATTTATTTCAGAATACACGAATACAAAAACGCATTTGCCTGCAGCCAAATGAGCAGATTCTGACATATCCTCGTAGGTCTCCCAGTTGTTCTCCTCCGGCGGAGGAGAACTCATTTCATATTGGCAACTCGTAATGCCTATAATGCAGACACCTAAGCAGGTTGAGCAGACAATGTGTAATGCCTGTCGCATTGCAAATCAATCCTTCCAGAGTTGTGTCTGTAAGAAGGCGAATACTGTGAACAAACCCTGTCTCCCGAGTGCGCACATGCTTGTCACCTTGCCGTGCTTGAACGCCCATCGCGACACGGACAGTCCGTGAGCCGTGCGCTAAAGGAACAACTTGGAACGAGGTCGTCATATTCCGGCCTTCTTCCAGGAACTCTTCTTGGACGAGTCGCGCTGGCGTTCTTGCACTCAAGTCTCTCCATGGCATGCCAAAAGTCGGCGTAAGCTCGGACAATTGTGCCACAACTCTGTGAAATGGTTACCGTACAGTTGGCCTGACAGATTCGACAGATCTCATTCCATGTTTCAGGTATTATTGGTGAATTACGAATCACGATCACATCAACCGAATCATCGGGGATCTTGTCCGTAGATGGCCGCCCCCCGTTCCAAACGTCGAAGTCGGGCCCGGCAGCAGCGTAGTCTTTGAACCCCGGTGCCTCTCCGTCGCCCCAAATATTAATGTTGGACCCATCCGGATACGGAAGTGGTGTTCCCCAATTTGGTCCACCAGGATTGAGAATTGGTGGGAACCTTGGAACTGCAGGAAGCTTTGGGGCTACGACCGGCGGTTTTGTCCAATCATGGGCATGAGACGGTGGAACGGGCGAACGATAAACAGGACCATTGCGAAACGGCAACCACGGCCTGCCCGTTCCCGGTTCGCATTGCGGTTTTCCACACCAACCAGGAGGCTCACCACCACCGCCCAGACCTATTTGGCCATCCGGATCGCACAGCAGCGGTGCTTTTCCATTGGCGTACTCGTAGAGACTCGCGCCTCCCTCATACCCGATCGGATCCCTGCTCAAGAACCGTCCCAACTCGGCGCTCAGCATCCGGTGCCGGCAATAGTATAGTCCTGTTTCTTTCTCGTACCTCCGACCCGTATAAGTATACGCATTATCGTAGCTCGAGGCACTACGAATATTCGACCAGGTTGCGTCATAAATTGTCAATACGCCGTAGGGGCTGTAGACGTACCGTTCCAACGCATCGCCGCCGGTGTCGACGATCGTCGTCACGTTAAAACTGGCATCCGCCAGGTAGTAGATGCGATCGTCATCGCACAGGCTGTCGGCGTCCGTGTTCTCGTCGCGCAGCACGGCCGCGTCGATGTAACGCTGCGACCAGACGTATTGATACTTGGGCTGCAGCGTCTCGGGCTGCGTGTTTTCACTGGTCGAGTGCCGCTCTTCCAGAACTTGCCAGGCGCCGTTGTAGAAGTAGTGCACGTAGGCGTCGATCCCGTTGGGACTCGCCGGGCTCTGGGAATCCAGGTGCTTCTTCACCCGGCGTGCCAGGCCGTCATATTCGTAGACGGCCACGACCGTGGCGCCGTCTTTCACCTCGACCAGATGGTTCCAAGCGTCCCATTTGCAGGTAAGGCCGCTACTGAGATTCGACGGCTTGGGCACGGTGGTCATGTTCCCGGCTCGGTCCTGAACCGGATCGATCCAGGCGGTGCCGCTGGTCGCGGTAGGACGATTCGTCCGTGTCGTAGCCCGTGTACCGGGTCGTGGCCCGGCCCAGGCCACTGTCGACGGTGCCGTCGGTCGGGAAGCTGGCGTCATCATCGGCGTCGTAGTACCGTTCGCTTCTGGTCGCCCGGCCCATGTTATCCAGCACGGTGCGGCTGTAGGTGACCTTACCGGAATACTCCAAGGCATCAACAACAAATACCTGGCGACCGCGCCAGTCGTATTTGAACTTGGTCACTCGCGCGTTGGTCTCGACATCGTCGGTCAGGTACTGGATCGACTTGGTTCGGTTTCCATTGCCACCGACGTTACCGTCATCATATTCGAACTGGGCCACTTTCGTCTGTGAGATTAACGGAACTTGTTTACGAAAAAAACTTGCGTCAATCTTAAGCGAAGCAACTGCCCCAGACTGACAAACTGCCACAACATACGGGGAACAAAAGACTTACGTCGCAACCAGGTCGAAAAGAGGTGATGTGCAATTAGAATCTCATCATATCGCAACTGAGTCCGCCCGCCGCCGGAACATAGGCCGCGCTTGCATAGTCCATCACCATGCGATGAGCACTGAATCGCCAGGCAAGCGAGCTGATCGACTGCATCATCATCTGCAACCATTTGCC
>JAJSAJ010000722.1 GCA_024274855.1 Planctomycetota bacterium
AAGATGGTCCGGTCGAAGCCATCAGAGCGACACATGCTGCTACCTGCGCTGTCCAAGCAATCATCCGATTCGTCTTTCTGAATCATAAGGGGGAGGGAGGGTCTTCTAACACCGCAGACCTTCCAGTCCCACAGCTCAGCGAGTGGAACCGCCGCGGCTACAATCCTTCGTGTTTCAACTCCACAATCGGCAGGGTCGACGCAGACCGATCCAAACTGGCGGTCGCGACAAGTCATGTGAAGCGTGAGCAGTACGGAGAGATTTACTGCATGGGTCGAATATACCTGGAATAATCAACTGGTCAAGATAGGCAGATTTTAAGGGCCCCGTAATCAACAAAAGGAGGTAGGAAACAGTAGTAGCCAGATCGCATTTCAAACCGCCGTATCAAGCTTTGACTCGATACGCACTCCCGTAGGACGGTCTGTAACCGTTCACGGCGAGAGTGCGTGGAGAGGCAGCTGTCATTTGGCATTTGTCATTTGTCATTTGTAAGAGTAGGACCCTGCTGCGCTGCCTCGCTCGATGATAAATGAGTAATGTCAAATGACTAATGATAAATCGTTGGTACGCGCATCTCCCCGCCGGGCCTGTCCCGGCCGAAGAAATGACTAGTCCGCTACTAGCCCGGCATACACGGGTGGCAAAGCCCGTCGCTTGACCATCGCGGCGTTCGCCGGCTGAAATTCCCCTGAATTGAAAGCGAACCGCGTCTGGAAATCACCACCTGATCCGGCCGATCATAAGTATTGGGTTTTCGTGTCGTTTTCTTTACGCGTTCTTGCCGTATATAATGGGAACACCCCAGAGTTCGACGGGTTGCTCCGAGTGTACCAAGCGCGCCACCACCGAAGTGGTTGCCACTATTCCGCTCAGCAACCGTCCCATACGGAGTATTCGTTACATACGACCTGCCGCTCAGTGTGAGCGTAAGACCTTGAACAGACCGAAAAAATCAACTGCAAAGTGAACAGGCATGAAGCTACGTGTCGGACTGGTTGGGCTCGGGCCGGGATGGATTTCGAGTCATCGTACTGCGTTGCTCGCGTTGCGGGATCGGTTCGATGTTCGAGCGGTCTGTGCCGAAGTGGCGACCCGAGCCGAACAGGTTGCGACCGAATTCGATGCGGATCCGGTCGACGGATTCCGCACACTCGCCGGCCGGCACGATGTCGATGCCGTGCTGGTCCTGTCGCCCGAATGGTACGGCCCGCTGCCGATCCTGGCGGCATGCGAGTCGGGTAAGGCGATCTATTGTGCCGCCATGATGGACTTTCAACCGGAACGTGCCGGCGAGATGAAGGACAGTGTCGAGCGAGCGGGCGTGGCGTTCATGGCCGAGTTTCCTCGACGCTACGCTCCGGCCACACTGCGTTTGAAAGAACTGATCGCCACCACACTCGGGCAACCCCGACTACTCTATTGCCACGAACGCCAAAAAACCAGTTGCACAAACGGACCGGTCTCGCGAGGCCAATGCCCGTCGCAAGTTCGCGACCTTCTGGAACTGGTCGACTGGTGCCGATATGTCGTCGGTACCGAACCGACCTCCGTCGTTGGAGTCAACCACGCGTCGGCTGCGGATCAGCCCTTCGACTACCAGATGATGAGCCTCGACTTTTCTCGGCACGATTCTGACAATGACGGGCCGCTGGCGCAACTGAGCTATAGCCGCTATATGCGAACGGATTGGAACGAAGCCGTTTCGTTTCGCCCTCCCGCTCAATTGCAGGTCTGCTGCCAACATGGAGTGGCGTTTGTCGATCTACCCAATACACTGATCTGGTTCGACGAGGCCGGCAGACACTTGGAATCACTCGAGTGCGAACGACCCGTCGGCGAACAAATGCTGCTGCAGTTTCACCGAGCGGTAACGAGTCTAGTGCAAAAAAAAGACGATCTGAACGACGTCTACCGAGCGCTGGCCGTCGTCTGGGCCGCCCAACAAAGCGCAACTAACGGCCAACGCATCGACTTGTGAA
>JAJSAJ010000723.1 GCA_024274855.1 Planctomycetota bacterium
AAGATGCGTGTTCGGCCGATGGGGTGACTTCGGATCTGCCGACTCCGGAGGACTATGCGCGGATGCGGGCTCGGTACATCCGGGACGGACATGGCACTCCGCCACGCCGAGGGCCGTGAGGGGAAGCTGGTTTTTGTTTTGGTAACCGTTCACGACGAGAGTGCGTGGAGGGGCAGTTGTCATTTGTCATTTGTCATTTGTCATTTGTCATTTGTCAGTTGTCATTTGTCAGTTGTCAGTTGTCATTTGTCATTTGTCATTTGTCAGTTGTCAGTTGTCAGTTGTCAGTGGAAAGAGTATGACCCCGCTGCGCTGCCTCTTTCGATGATAAATGGTAGCCGTTCACGCCGCTGGGGTCTGACCCCCTGGAAGCGAACCGGCGGCCTACATTCCGTGAACGGTTACGATAAATGAGTAATGTCAAATGGCTAATGATAAATCGATCGGGCGTGTGGGAAACCGGGAAAACGCCGGTGCTAATGCGATCGCAGATGAAGGCCCCGTGAACGACTACTTATTTTTACACCCCTTGTGCAGGGGGGCGTGCTGGCCGCCGGCTTGATGATCGGTTACGATGGGTGGCCGAGTGTCTATTGCCCCGAGTAACGTCCGTGATCCGAGTATTGTGAGTAATTATGGCGCGCAAAGTTGTCAACCGTAAAGCGTTACGCGAAGAAGCCGAAGCGGCGGAAAAAGCCGGGTTGTCGGCACCTAAAAAGAAAAAGAAGAAGGCCGCCAAGAAGAAAAAGACGACCCGTCGGGCGAGTTCCGCGGCGGACGCGGCCGATGTCCGCAAAAAGGTGTTCTGGGGCGTGTTCAATCAGTCGTTGAAGCGAGTGGCGACGTTTGAATATCATGAGAAGAAAGAAGCGGAGAAGAAAGCGAAGGCCCTGAGCCAGTCTGGTAAGTCTCCACACTTTGTTCAAAAGGTCAAAGAAGCGATCGAGGAATAGCTCGCGAGCTGCTTTTGAACTCAAATCTTGGGGCGGCAGTGCGGCGGCCGAATTTGGTAGACACTGATGCAGTGCACATGGCGGTTGTCAACTTGGCTTGCGCGGTGCCGAGGCTTGGTTTGGATTTCGGCGGCTTTGCTGGTCTCAGGCTGTGGTGCCGAATCGACATCGAACTCTCGGAGTGCGAAGTTGGGGCAGAGTGGCGCGGCGACGGCGGACAGTTCGGTCGTGAAACGCTACACCATCGAGCAGATTGGTGAAACACTGGGCGGCTATCTGCCTCCTCTGGACAATCAGCGACTGCGCATCGCCCCACCGGCCGATTGGCACGTTCAGCCGCGAAGCCGCAAGTATCTTGCTCGGTTCGTATTCGATGCGACCCATCGTTCGCCGTTGCCTCGCATTACCGTCACAGTGGACGATGCCAACTTTGACGAGCCTTCTGAGCTCGACGATAAATCGCTCGGTCTTTTTCTCGATTTGCTTGACAGCAAGATGTCCGATTCCGCGCGTAAGGGCCTGATCGAGCCGATGAAGCCAATGATACTCGGGGATATTCCGTGCGTGCGATATGTTGTCGGTAAAGTTTACCGCCGCGGTAACAGGAAGATTCCTGGTGAATCCCAGATCGTTAAGACGCTTCATGCGGGGCGCATCTATACGGTCACACTGGATGCCTATCGAGGAACTCTGCTGGGACATCACAACGAGGCCTATGTCGTGGTGGCGGGGATGGTATTCCTGGCGGGAGAATCGGGAAATGGGGACAAAGTGGATGCCGGCCCTGACGCGGATACCGAAGGGGCTGTGGTAAAGCCCTGACGTGCCAGAGCCACAACCCCGAGTAGGGTGCCCAAGCTTACCGCGAAGATCGTTCGCTTGTCGACAACCGAGGCCAGCACACCAGAACTCGGTATCCAAGTTCAATCATGCGTGCACAGCGTGCAGAAATTACAACCCAAGGCTCTAGCCCGGACAAGCCGGAGTCATGAAGGTCGTTGGCCAATGGTTCCTCCATTGCACACGTGACTCGCGATGCCAACGTCCATTCCTGCACGGGGCCCAGCCAGGCGTGCCGAGGCTATCCGTTCGTCGATTCCTGATCGAGCACCGACTTGAGTTTGTCGATCGTGTCGGCGGAGCCGAGTGCTTGTTTGCCGAATCCCGGCTCAGCGCCCGCGGCGACGGCCGTTTCTTGATGCTCGGCGAAGTTTGTAATCATCATGACGGGCAACCGGTTCAACGTTGCGTCTGCCTTGATGCGTTGGATCAAGTCCAGGCCGTCGTGATAATCGCGATCGAGTTTGCGGTTCACCAGGACCAGATCAAACGACGCGGTGTGCAATACGGAGAGCGCATCATCGATTCCATGCGCACGGACCACTTCCGCTTCGAAGAAGTTTTCGATCATGGCCTTGATGGCGCAGTGATCGGCCGTGCAGTTTCCAACATCGAGAACACGTTTTCCCACAATATCCTCCTAGGACTTTGAGAGCTTGTCACGCGAGCAATGGGGGCCCCGGCGGGCGGTCTCGAGACGCGGTCGGCGAAAAACGTAATGCTGCAAATCCTAAGGCTTGGCGTGTTTGGCAAGAGCTTTGATTGCAAACAGGTAGGTTCTGCTGGCGATGTACAGCGTTGTGCCGGTGGCGACGGGCGTGGTGTAGATGGAATCTCCCATGTTGATCAGTGAGATTGGTTCGTGGGCCTTCGCCGACAGTTCGAAAATGGCCACGTCGCCATCCTCATTGGCCACGTAG
>JAJSAJ010000724.1 GCA_024274855.1 Planctomycetota bacterium
AACGAATCTGATCTGCTATGTGATCTTGGATACGAGCGAGAGCATGAAGTACAAGGGGCCAAACTCGCCATTGTCCAAGTTCGAGTATGCTCAGGCTCTTGCCGGCTCGCTGGCCTGGCTCGTCTTGCAGCAGCAAGATGCCGTCGGTTTGGTGACGTTCGATAGCCGGATTCGTGCCAGTTTACGGCCGAGCAGCATGCCGACCCACTTGCAACAGATTCTGGGCGTCCTCGAACGTGCGGAGCCTGGCGGAAAAACATCGATGGGACCGATCTTCCACGAACTGGCGGAACGGATGAAGAAGCGCGCAGTCGTGGTGGTCTTGAGTGACCTGTTTGGCGACCTTGGCTCATTGATGGCCGGACTGAAACACTTTCGCCACCGGCGACACGACGTGATCGTCCTGCATGTGCTCGACCCGGCGGAAATAGACTTTCCGTTTGGTAAACCAACCATGTTTCGCGGGCTCGAACAACTTCCTGACGTGGTTGCCGATCCTCGATCCTTGCGCAAAGCTTATCTGAACGAATTTCAGAACTTTGTCCGAACCGTTCGGGCTGGATGCCGGCAATACGCGATGGACTACCAAATGATGCGAACGGATAAAGCGCTTGATCAGGCGTTGTCAGTCTACCTGGCTTCACGCGAGGCACGCGTCAAGTGATGCGAGGATCCTGTCCGCGTCAGACGTTTGTTTGTTATACTCCGACTAACCATACAGGGCACAAATGAACCGTGCGACGGCGCCGACTGTATCCCAGCGTTGCATGACATCTAATGTACGATGGGATTTTGACCTGCCGAGAATGGGGCGTTTCGATCCGATACGATTGGATTCCAAACTTAGCGCAAAGGTGGCTTCCGGGAACATGGCAATAAGTTCGACTTGAGTCTTCGATCGGCGGCCTGAAAGGCCATCGTTATCCACGTCTCCCCGCCGGGCCGATCCCGGTGGAAGAAATGACTGGCCAGCTACAAACACAGGAAAACGACACCACATCTCCCCACCGAGCAAAGCTCGCGTTAAGTTGAAGAATGATAAATATCCTTGCTTTTTGGCCGTTTGCCAGTGGGTGGATGCTGCTCTGGTCGCTGGCGGCCGTCCTACCGATTCTGATTCACCTTTGGAGCCGGCGTAGATACACGCAGGTTCCCTGGGCAGCGATGGAGTATTTGCTGGCCGCCATCCGCCGCAATGCACGACGGCTTCGGATCGAGCAACTGATATTATTGGCTGTGCGCACGTCGATTCTGTTGCTGCTCGGGATCGCGTTGGCCAGGCCTGTCTTGTCCTGGATTCCAAATCTTCACGGCCCATCGCATGTTACGGGAGACACCCTGTTGGTCCTGGTCATCGACGGATCGTATTCGATGGACTATCGGCCGGAAAATGTAACTCGATTCGATCTCGCCAAGGGGATCGCTCAACAATTGGTTCGCCAGACTCGCCAGGGAGATGGGGTCGTGTTGATCAACATGGCCGACCCGCCTCGAATCGTCATCGGGCAACCGGCATTCGAACCGGAGGACGTGATCCACGAGGTGAGCGAGTTAAGGCGGACTGACGGCGGAGCAGATCTGCTGGCGACGCTGGCCGAAATCGAACAGATCTTCGATGCAACCGAGCAGCGTGTCGCTCGCCTGCAACGACGGCGAGTCTGCTTCTTGACGGACTTGGACCGCGTGACGTGGAGCGTGTTGGGAACCGACGCCGGACGGGCCGCATTGGCGAAATTGAGCGACCGAGCAGAACTTCGACTGTTCGATGTCGGCCAGTCAGGAGCCCAGAACACGGCTATTATCCGCCTGGCCGCCGCCAATGATGTGGCGACCATCACGCGCCCAATTCGCTTGAATGCGGAAATCGAGAACTTCGGCAGCCAGGATCGGAGCGATGTGGCCGTCACACTCCTCGTTGATGGCCGCCAGATACTTCAACAGCATGTGGCCATCGGGGCCGGTGATAGGACCATCGTCTCCACGCATCATCGGTTTGTCGCACCCGGCCAACACACGGTCGAAGCACGCTTGGGCGAAGACCATCTGGCCGTCGATAATGTTCGCTGGCTGAGCCTACCCGTACGGTCGACGATTCGTGTCCTCTGTGTCGAAGGAAAGGTCGGCTCGGCTCAGAATGTGGCAATTGCTCTGCAACCTCAACAGTCTAGGCATGCTGAAGTGCAGCCGGTCATCCGATCGGAAAATGCACTACTGGAAGAGGATCTGAGCAAGTATGACGTCATTTTCATCTGCAATGTAGGCCGGTTTGACCGTGACGAAGCACGGTCGCTTGCCTCATTTGTTCAACGGGGTGGGGGGATCGTCTTCTGGCTGGGCGACCAGACCGACTCGGGAAACTACAACGCGATGTTGGGGACCGGTGCCGGCAAATATCGCCTGCTGCCTGTTCAGGTCGGCCAGGCAGTGCCCACAGGTGGCTATGCACTCGATCCGCTCGGGTACCACCATGCAATCGTCGAGCCGTTTCGCGGCAACGAACAGGCCGGATTGCTGACAACTCCGATCTGGAAGTACGTCAAACTCGAGCCTCACTCTGATCCATCGGTACGGACGGCACTCGCTTTTCAAAACGGCGATCCGGCCATTGTCGAGCAAGCCGTCGAACGGGGGCGCGTGATTGTGGTCGCAACGGCCGCCTCCTCGGCTTCGGTTGATCGCACCACCAACGGCACCGTGCCTTGGTCGGCATGGTCTGCGTGGCCCAGCTTCCTGCCACTGGTACAGCAGATGCTGAAGACGGCCGCGAGCGACCACAATCGCGGGTACAACGTCCTGGTCGGCCAGCCGATCGATGCGACACTCCCCTCGGATGTGGTCGTGCCGTGGGTTACCGTCAGTATCCCGGGACAAGGTCACGAACGAGTTCCGGTTGAAACACACGATGACGTTGCCGGTTGGTCGTTTTCCGGAACACGTCGTAGCGGAATCTATACGGTCGAATTGGACTCGGCTGGTCGCCGTGAAGAGCGGTACGCGGTCAACCTGGATACGCGTGAGAGTCGGGTCGATCGATTGGACACGGCCTTGTTACCGGCGGAACTGCGACGCCAGGCTTCTGCTGCTCCGGTGAACTCCGCGAACAAACCTTCGGTGCCGGAGACTCGGCATTTTAAGTATGTGCTGGGACTAATTCTGGCCTTGTTATTTGCTGAAACGTTCCTCGCCTGGTATTTCGGCAGGGACGCCGCATGACACCCAATCGAATAATGGCCAGAAGTGGATAGCGAATATGCCCGCGTGGATTCAAGATCTGTTTCGCCGGTTGCTGGGAAGATCGTCGCTTGGTACGGGCGAGGGAATTGAAGTTACGTATGTGCATACGTGGCCCTGGCCACCTTGGATCACACTTATCTTCCTGATTGCCGCAGCCGCGTACGTCGGGTTGATCTATTGGCGCGAGCCCGGAAAGCCGGGGCGTGCCGTCCGACTGACGCTTGCCACCATTCGATTGACCTTGATCGCGTTGGTTCTGACGATGATGTATGGGTGGATGCGCAACGAATACCGCACCGATCTGCCGGACGTTGTTGTCGCCGTCGATGATTCGGAAAGCATGAGTATTGTCGATTCGTATGACAGTGCTCGATTGGTTCAGAACCTGCAACGGCGTCTTGAGTCGATCAAGCTGGAGCGACTGACACGTTTCAATTTGGCCAAACTATGTCTGTTGGACGATCATGATCGGCTATTGCAAACGCTGGACGATCGCTACAACCTGCGTTTCTACTGGATCAGCAGATCAGCACGTCCAGAAGACAGCCAAATCGATTCTCTGAAGCGGAAGATTCGCGGCGAGACTCCAATCGCAACGACAAGCCGGCTGGGGAATTGTGTACGGAGTATCCTTGAGATGCAGCGTGGCCGTCCAACCGCCGCCGTGATTCTACTGACCGACGGCGTTGCAACCGAGGGAACAACGATCAGCGAAGTGGCTCCACTCGCACGCCGCAAAGGTGTGCCTCTGTACCTGGTCGGATTGGGAGAGGACAAACCACCTCGTGATCTACGACTGGGTGACCTTTTGGTGGACGAAACGGTATTCCTGGGGGATCTGGTTCACTTTGATGCGACCGTGACCGGCACCGGGTTCGACTCGAACACCGTTCACGTTCGCCTTAAGAACAAGAAAGGCGGTAAGCTGCTGGCGGAGCAGGAGGTTGTTGTGGCGGGAGATGGTCGACCCCATCCGGTTCGATTAGTCTATCGGCCAACGAAAGAGGGTCCGCTGCACTGCATTGTGGAAGTCGATCCATTGGAAGCGGAAGTCAATCTCGAAAACAATCGGCTGGTTCGAGTGATTCAGGTCCGGGACGAGACAATACGCGTCCTGTTTGTCCAGGAGTATCCGAGTTATGAATTTCGGTATTTGAATACACTGCTGGAACGTGGATTGAATCGTGGGGGTACGGCCAAAGCAATCCAGCTGACCACGGTGCTCCAGGAAGCGGATGCTGGTTTTGTCGAACTGGATAAGACGGCACAACGAGTGTTTCCAGTCAGCCGCGATCAGTTGTTTGCGTACGATGTCGTGATCTTCGGGGACGTGAATCCATCTTATCTGAGCCGGCCGGCCATGGAGAACCTGGCGGCATTTGTTCAGCAGCGAGGTGGTGGGCTCGTCCTGATCGCCGGGCCACGGCATACGCCATTGGCCTATCGGGACACACCTTTGGAAACTCTGTTTCCAATCAAACTGGACACCGCCTCACTACCCGATCCACAATCGTTGATTGAACAGTCGTTTCGCCCCGAGCCGACGCGACTGGGAGTCAGCAGTCCGCAACTTCAACTGGCGGATGATTCGGCGGAGAGTCTGGACGTATGGCAACATTTGCCCAGGCTGCGTTGGCTTTTGGCCGCACCCGACTTGCGCCCGGCAACTCGAGTTCTGGCGGAACATCCGACACGCACGGGCCCAAACGGCCGGCGACTGCCCGTAATCTGTTCGCAGTTTGTCGGCGCGGGCAAGGTTCTGTTTCACGCGACGGATGAGAGCTACCTTTGGGCCCGTTTTCGGGGCAATGACCAGTATTATGAACGGTATTGGCTCCAGACAATCCGATATCTGAGTCGTTCCAAACTGCTCGGTGATAATCGAACCGTCGAGATCACGTTGGAGCGAACCCGGTATTATCGGGGTGAACCGATTCCATTGTCGGTTCGATTCCTCGACGATCGAATGGCACCGGCGGCGGACGATGGCGTGACCGTTGTATTACAACGAGAAGAAGGTAGGCGGCGCAAGGTAATGCTGCAGCGCAGCACAATGCGACGCGGGTTATTCGAAGGAACGGTCACCAATCTTTCCGAAGGAGACTACCGCGTCTGGCTTGCCGTACCCACGTTGCAAGGAAAGCCACCATCACGGCATTTCAGGATCCTGCCACCGCCGGGTGAACATGCACGAGTCGAAATGGACTCAGCCGATTTGAAGCGCGCGGCGAAGATCACTCAAGGAAACTTCTACACCATCAACACGGTCCACAGGTTGATCAAGGATCTGCCACGCGGACGCCAGGTTCGAATCGACTCGTTACCGTCAACCCCCATCTGGAACTCGTTCTGGCTAGCCGGCCTGGTCGTCCTACTGCTTCTGACCGAATGGCTGCTGCGGCGCCGTGTCGGTTGGCTATGAGCGAGGAACGACCCGCTGTGGGATCGCCAGTCTTCTGCGTTAGAATGGCATGGCACGATAGTCCAGCCATGCGTAACGCCCCTGACGAGCTTGTCTCGTGGACGCGCGGGTCTCGGCAGCTAGAGCGCGTCCCGGCTCAATCCAGTTTCACTTCCGCACGTACGGACCGGTCGCCCGGGTGGGCTGGAAATCGATTCGAAAACCGACCGGTCCATACTGCTGCCTTCCCGGTTCTTCCGTGGCCGAGGGGTCTGGGGCATGTCACAATGCCACAAATGCCATACGCCCCTGCCGATTCCCGATCGGCGGCGGACTTCGGCCAGCACGTCGGAGATTCTGTCGCCAGCGTCAGGTCGTATCTGTAGCCTTGCCGAATGATGCTGCACCCGGGTCTCTAGACCGAAGGTGTTAGTTCTCATTGCCCAGGGTGACGCTTCGCTTTGTACCCTGGATAAAGTGTATAATGTGTTGCGTGCACCGGTGGTAACGGCGACAATTCGCTTGTCAACCTTGGCTGGCTCGGTACCAGCGTGCCAAGATCGGAGAGGAGAGGTGTCTTCTTAGACTATTCCGGGAAATTAGTGGGCCGTTTTGTGCATGGGGCCAAGTAGAGAGCGTCCAGAAGGACCTTCGCACGCGTTCGACGTAAATGGGATGCTTGGGCCTTGATCGTAAGGTGGTCCAGGTAGGTCCCGCTTGCCGAGCGGGACATGGTGTAATCCAGGACACTACAAGAGGTTTGGAACTGCAGCCGGAACCTGTTTGCCCGCTGCTGGACCGGATTGCGATCAAGGCCGGATGCTTGTCTCCATGCTTGATTGGTTATGCCAGGATACTCTTACAACGGGCGATCGTATCGTATTTCGTAGTCGTTCACGGGGTTTTCGTCTGCCATCGCGTTAGCACCGGAGTTTTTCCCGATTTCCCACACGCCCGATTTATCCTTTGACATGACTCATTTATCATCGAGAGAGGCAGCGCAACGGGGGCATACTCTTTTCAGTGCCAAACAAGAAATGATGTAACTGTTTAGCCAAATGGAGGAGAATGGTTGTCGAGGGACCCCCATGGGCTTGTCCCATGCGTGAATAAGTTTCGCGAACTAAGGCGATGTGGTGAAATCCTCCCTCCCCGCTCGCTCCCCGCCGCCTTTGGCGGCGGGGAGCGAGCGGAGCCTTTGGAGTGACATGTTGCTCTTAGCTCAATAGACTCGCTCACCAACGGCACAAGGCCGTTGGGGTCGATCAACCGAAAAAACAGCAGTGAGATGCAAGTCCTACTGCAGACAGCTAGACAGTTACGAAATGATAAATGACAATTGCCGCTCCACGCACTCTCGCCGCAGACGGTTACCGTATCTTTTAGCGTCCTCATTGCGCTTGTCACCATCGTCTGATGCGTGTTTCAATTGTGGGATCGACGCAAAATAGGGCGCACTCGTTATGGAATCGTAACCAGCATTTCGCTAGTATTGACAGCAACTGGGTGTGCTTTGTGGGTATTTCCGTCGGGCGTGCAGATCAGCTTTGCGGCACCCACGGATACGCGAGGGTGACAGGCAGCATTATCAAATTGTGTGGCGTGCCGGAGTGCTCTAGCGGCTTGCTCGTATGTCTCGCAGATACATCTTCTTGGGGCGTTCAGCGTTCGCGACTCGATGGGACGGCGAATGGAACGCGCGGAACGGAGAAGTCGGAACGCGGATTGCCAAGACCAAGGTGGACCATTACATCCAAATTCTTGAACACCACACAGCCAACAGAGCCGATTCGGAGAAGCAATTCATGTTGACCAGACTCCTTTTTGCCATCGTTGCATGTTGGTTCGTCCATGCCGTTGGTTCCGACGCCATTGCGGAAACCAATGTAGTGTGGACTGAGACGGAGTCGTTCAGGGATTACGGTGGATGGACGAATGATGCCCAGTTCGTCGACCAGATGGGGTCGCCCTACTTGCTGGCTATTGGGTTGGACGGACCGGTCAACGATGCGGTGACAACGGTCCGAGTACCGAAAGCTGGAACGTATCACGTCTGGGCCCGCACTCGGGACTGGGTACCCGACTTCAGCCCGGGCAGATTTCAAATCGGCGTTAGCGGCAAAATACTGAAACACGTATTCGGAAAAACGAAGAAACCCGGCTGGGTTTGGGAAGACGGCGGCCGCTGTACCTTGGATGCCGGGAATTGCGAACTGCGATTGCATGACCTGACGGGCCACTATGGGCGATGTGATTGCATTGTTCTGACGGATGACTCGGCGTTGTCGATGGCCGATGGCAGGTTGGGTTTGGCAGACCTACGTGAACGTTTCGGTGGTGTCAGTCGTCACGTGAAGAAGGTTGGTCCGTATGACGTGGTTGTGGTCGGGGGGGGCCTGGCAGGAACGTTTGCGGCTGTCGCGGCGGCCAGGCACGGTTGTCGCACGGCGTTGATTCAAAACAGACCAGTCTTGGGTGGAAATGCCAGTACCGAGATTCTGGTCGGACCTCAAGGAGACACGACGCGTGAGCCACTCGATCCAGGTGAGGGGGGGATTATCGAGGCTGTGCGTGGCCCGGTCGAGTTGTACTCGGAACGCATGCTAACATTGGTCAGGCGGCAGCAAAACCTGGATCTTTACTTGAACACGCATGCAACTGGCGTCGAGATGCAGGGATCTCGCACCATTGCATCGATACTTGCCTTGAACGTGCGTTCGGGACAACGTTTGCGAATACCGGCATTTTCGTTTATCGATTGCACGGGCGATGGAGCAATCGGCGTATGGGCGGGTGCCGAGTACCGGCACGGCCGAGAGGGGCGTTCGCAGTATGGCGAGCCGATTGCACCACTCACAGGGGATTCGCATACGATGGGCGGAACGCTGCGCTATGCGAGTGAATTGGCAGCAGGGCCAATCGACTTTGTCACCCCCAAGTGGGCGCGTCAGTTTACCAAACCGGAAGATTTCACTCCGGGCCGCAAGCCCCAGCTTCGATTCGG
>JAJSAJ010000048.1 GCA_024274855.1 Planctomycetota bacterium
GTGAACGTTTCGTCCGACTGTTTGACTTTCCAGCCGCTGGTCTATGCAATTGCGTCAAGTGCTTCGAAAAGAACGACGAAAGTGTCAAGGCGATCGTTGAACTAGGGACTGGCGGATCAATTGTTGTCGCATTTACTGGCTGGGTGAGCGTTCGTGCGGCGATCCTCCTTAGCGACGAAACTGATTCACCCATGGGACGAGCCCATGGGGGTCTGTACGCAGAAGAGGGCGACAGTTATTGGTTGGCGAATCCTAACGTGTCGACGGCGAGCTTCCTTCGACGATTGTTCTCAGGCGATCAATGGGGACGTTTCGCAGGACGTCCGTCCCGCCACCGACCCACCGGACTTCAATCCGATCGATGCGTGTACGATTTCCGAGCCCAAAATGCAGGCGGGTTCCGAAATGGCTCTGATAGCTTCGTCCGCTGTGTACTTCGTCCAACTGCGTCAGGTTTCCGGCAACAATTCTCACCTGGGCGCCCACACCGTCGCGGTTGGTTTTTTTACCACGCAGTTGCACGTCCAGCCAATGATTCGTCTTGGGTGAATCGTTGCGTAGAACGGTCGGAATCCCGCGCGAATTGAGCACAACCACATCGATATCCCCATCATTGTCCAGATCGTCGAATGCCGCGCCGCGACTGCTTTCCTTGACCTGCATTCCATTACCGCTCTGCCGGGAGACATTCACAAACTTGCCGTCTCCCGTATTCATCAGCAGAAGATTGCGGGCCTTGTAGGTTGTCAGATCGCTGAACTGTTCCACGTTGTCGTACAGATGGCCGCACGCGACGAAAATATCTCGATCGCCATCATTGTCGAAATCGACCAGGCCATTTCCCCAAGTCACATGGGAGAACGTTCCGTCGCCGGCTCGAGTGGCCAGCGTGACGTCCTCAAACGCGTGATCTCCCAAATTCCGAAACAGGACGGCCAATTGCGCTTCGTAAGACGTCTGATAGAAATCCAACCAGCCGTCATTATCGTAGTCGGCGCAATCGACTCCCATGCTTCCCTGGCGTTTTCCGTAGACGTCATAGGCCAGACCGACGAACAGCCCCACCTCTTCGAAATTGCCCTTCCCGTTGTTTTCAAACAGGAAGTTGGCGGTCCCATCGTTGGCAACGAAAATGTCGGTGTCTCCGTCGTTGTCGTAATCAGCGCAGACCATTCCCATGCCATGCCCTTTCACGGTGGCGATGCCCGATTCAACGCTCGTGTCCGTAAACGTGCCGTCCCCATTATTGCGGTACATAAGGTCTTGTGCCGGCAAGTAACCGCCTGGTGCTGGGTAGACATGGTATCCGCGCCAAACGGTGCGAATGTGCATCTTGTACGTGAAGGCAAGGTACTGCGAAACGTACAAGTCCAAATCGCCATCTGCATCCATGTCCAGAAAGCAAACGCCCGCCCCGACTCCGGACGAGTCGCCCTGCGTGCCAGCCTGTTTGGCCACGTCGGTAAACGTACCGTTGCCATTATTGCGGTACATGACGTTCGGGCCATAGTTATTCACATACAGATCGGAATCGCCATCATTGTCATAGTCGGCCACGGCCACTCCTAAACCAAAGCCTTTGTCGCCCACTCCGGCCTGTCGGGTGACATCTGTAAAGCGAAAGTTGCCGTCATTTCGGTAGAGTGCATTGCGTGGTGGCGTGGCAACCTTCGTGCCGTGCAAAGGGGCACCATTCAGGAAATAGATATCGATGTCCCCGTCATTGTCGTAGTCGAACAGGGCGAGTCCGGCGGTTACGGTCTCCATGATATAACGCTCGCCCGATCCGCAATCCGTGTGTTTGAACGTGATTCACGTTTGCTTGGTCACATCACGCAACGTAATCGGACTCTGCCCCGAAACTACGGTCGTTGTCAACAGAACTGAAAAGAGTGTTCCGAATGCGGAAGCGAGCAATTTCGGACGAACTGTTGGCGGCCAGTACGGCATGGTCGTCAGCTCCTTGTCTGGATCACGTTACTCGCTGGCGCAAACCGCGATGTGGAATATTTATTGTAGCCGTTCACGGAAAGTAGGCCGCCGGTTCGCTTCCAAGGGGTCAGACCCCAGCGGCGTGAACGGCTACTATATATTAGTAACACTTTAGCCAAATGGAGGAGAACGGTTCTCAAGAGACCCCCATGGGCTTGTCCCATGGGTGAACAAGTTTCGTGAGCTAGCGCGATGTGGTGAAATGTCCCCACCCCGCTCCCTCCCCGCCGCCAAAAGCGGCGGGGAGGGAGCGGGGCTTTGGAGTGACATGTTGCTCTTAGCTCAATAGACTCGCTCACCAACGGCACAAGGCCGTTGGGGTCGATCAACCGAAAAAACAGCAGTGAGATACAAATCCTACTTCAGACGGCTAAAGTGTTACATATATTTAACTCGACGTATCTCGTTGTTTGTTTCGTATCTGTTGTTGTTCCAGTCCCGAAGGGACGGCCGTCCAGCAGCCCAAGGGTGGAGCCGATGTGCGCGACGCGAAACGTCGCGCAAGACGGGGCTACAGCCAATCTCTGTTTCGGGCATTCTTATCCGGGCACCGATCAAAGGAATTCCTTTCATTGATTTTGCCGGATTACATCGTACGCTTTTTGGTATCTTGGATCCCCCGGCGCCAGTTGAACAGCCCGCGTCGCAGCCGACATCGCCTGATCCAATTGACCGAGACGTCCACACAGTATGGCGTTGTTCAGCCAGTGGTCCGGATTATTGGGTTGCAGCTCGCACAGCTGCCGGCTGACGACGGCTGCGTCGGCCAGTCGGTACTGCGACTCGTACCATTCGAGTAGTTGTTCAAGAGCCTGCGTGTTTTTCGGGGCCCAGACATTGGCCTTGCGCCAGCACCGACCGGCCAGTTCCGTTTGCCCGTGTTCCGCATAGAGAAGGGCGCAGCCCATCGCCATTTCAGCCAGAAACTGCCTGACCGTACCGTGGTCCGAGTACTCTCGAACATGTTGAGCCATTTCTTCCGGTCTGACCGCAGCCAGGCTCCGATATATTTTCAGATACCGGAGCCCCTTCTGCCGATCGCCAAGTCTCATGTGGGCTTTAGCCAAGCCGAAATAGGCGCTCGCCTGTTCAGGTGACTTGGCAATCAACTTCTGCAAGACATCACGCGTTTTTTCGTACTGCTTCAAGTGAAGGTACGCCTGGCCGAGGTTCGTGGTGGTCATCGGCAACGCATCGGGCCTACTGGCCGCTTGTTCCAGCACCCTCACGGCTTGCCGAAACTGGCCCGACTTCATCAACGCTTCGCCCCAAAGTGCCGGAGCTCGAGCTTCCGCAGGATTCAATCGCGTCACCTTGGCAAACATCGTGGCAGCTTGCTGGAAGTCCCCACGATGCTGAGCGATCACCGCCAAGCCAAAATAGCCGTCACTGAACTGTGGGTCCAGCTCAATACAGCGGCGCCACATCTGTTCGACTGTTGACGATTTTTCGCCAAGGTTGACCATCAGCCGAGCAGTGATTCCGTACGCTTCGGCACTGTCAGGAAAAGCCTTGACCAGCGCCGCCACATCGCGGAGGCCGGCCTTCTTCAACTGCTCGACCGTCGCTTCAGGTGAAAACTCCGGCTCGGCTAGCCATGCCTCGCGGCCGATCGTCACCGTTCGGATAATCCGTGGGTCCGTGTCGCGGCTGGTGACTTGGTTCCGCCAAATGCGGGAGGCGACGTAAACACCGCCCGCCACACCAAGCAACAGTCCGGCAACGATAACCAGACCCGGTCGGAGCCGGGCCTGGCTTGAATCGTCGGACCGATTCGGTCGGCGTTGACCGGGCGCTATACCGTGCTGCACATCGGCCCTCGCCGGCCGGCGTTTCTTGGATCTTGCGATGAGTTGGCAGCCTTCTAGTCTTCCAAGGCAAACGTGAAATCGTTCTTCCCACCTGCGGTTACGTTAGCGATCAGGCCGGATGATTCCGCATTGGCATACTTTTCGGGAAGCAGGCTGCCTGTCTCCATCGATTCGGGGCTTGTCCCGGCACCTTCCGCAAACGGATCAATGCCCGCTTTCTCGGCAGCTTCATACATGGCTGCGGGGTCATCCGATGTGACAGCGATTGCATTGTCGGCCGGCGCTTTTGTCTTGGTTATCGCGACTTTGAAAGTACCAACCACGGCACCGTCGCCGCTGTCGAATGTCATCAAGGTGAACTTGCCGGACGCGTCAGTTCGCCCTACGGCAGCCGGTTTGGCCGCATCGTCGGAAATAAACTTGACCACGGCTCCATCAACCGGCTTTCCTTTGTACGTAACGGTTCCGGATACCTTTTCAGTCTTCGGCCGATCGCCACCGCTTCCGGAGCAACCGATCATTCCGGCCACAACAATCAACCCGATTCCCAATCTGAACTTTGTACTGAACATGGTCGTCTCCCGAGCAAGAAACAGAAAAATAAACGCTCCTCGACTCAACGGTCCGTGCGAATAGGTCCGTCTGCCTCCCTACTCCCTCTGCGGCCACCAATAGTGGTGTTTCTGTTATACCATCTTTTTTTCGGCCGCCTATTACCTTGCACCAACAATTCTCGGGACTTGGCAACCCATTGCCGACAAGGTTTGGCCGCTGGCATACGCGGGCCACCGATGCCCCAAATGAATGGCGGCGTCTTGGGGAGGTTTGCGCCCGGGCATGGAGAAACCGATACCCGCCGTGGTTACGGCCGTCGAACGAACAAAGAAACGGGTCGCCACGTGAACGTGGCGACCCGTGATCTGTCTGCATGTCAACCGCATGCCGGAACCAGAAAAGCTCCGGGGGGCAGGTGACGTCGCTTAGAATTCGTCTTGCAGAATCTCGGAACCATTCTTGCTGCCCAAAGCACCCCAAACGCCGTAAGGACTGGTTCCAGGGATCTGGCCGGTCATGCACGGATCGACACGCGATGGGTCGCGGCATGCCAAGTTGCCCGTATTGATCGTCTCGGCAATGAACCGGACCGAACCGTCAGCCAATGCTGCATTGACACCACCGGGGTGGTAGCTGTCAGGCGCGAAAACGCCCCATGACCATTCGCCCCGATTAACCGCACAGTTGGGCGAGTTCGGGGACAGAATCGTAGTGAACCCGCAGATCATTGGGAAGCCGGCGTACAAGCTGTCGCCACGCCGTTCGTGACTGGCTGGTAATGGTCCGAGGATCGTGCCACTCGGTCCCTTGGTGGCCATGCAAGTGATTGGTCCACCAGTGTCGAGTGTAGAACCAAGAACCGAATAGCAACCATGGATCTTCACACAGCGCGAGGCGGTCGTTGTCGGACGGATCGAGTTTTCGCTCAACAAGATCGTATTGCTTGTTCCATCTTTGATATCACGAAAACTCGTCGACTTATTGTGCGAGAAAATTCCTCGCACGTTACCCGATCCGGCATTGTTGTAATACTGATCACCGACCGAGGCGCAGTAGTTGTTCTTGCCAAGAGCACCACTGCTTTTCTTCTGTCCCATGCCATCGGACGGACAGAGCACGTCGGGAACCAACGTTCGGTATGGGTAGTAGCCACTCCAAAGCGGATGAGATCCGCCAGCGGGGACAACGGTCCCGTCGCTCGCAACACCGCCGGCCATAATTTGGTCATACAAAGTCTTTTGCTCATAGAAGGGCATCAGATGCACCATCCAACTGAGTCGGTTATGGTTTCTGACCTTGTACAGCCCGTCTCCCCAACCACCAATGCCGGTCGTTCCCGTTGACATCGGGGGCAGCACTTTGTGCGTGTCGACATAGTTGTGACACGCCAGCGCCAATTGTTTCAAATTGTTCGAACACTGCATGCGCCGTGCGGCTTCGCGAGCCGCTTGCACGGCCGGCAAAAGCAGTGCCACCAAAATGCCGATGATCGCGATGACCACCAGCAACTCCACCAACGTAAAGCCCACGTGGCCTTTACGTCTTCTACTGGAAGTTGTCATTGTCCACCTCCTGAAAAAAAGAAAACTAAAAAGAACCCGTTGTTGTCCCAGTCCACCGATGCAGCAATCAACGACTTCAAAACCAGACGGCTCCACAGCCTCGCACAAAACTACATCAGGATTATCCAGTGTGCTGGATGAAAAAGAATTGCTGAACGATAAAGACTAAAACAAACAAGCCATATCCAACGCACCCCGTGCGCCAAACGACGCCTGTAGTATACCCAACAGACAAATGGATGTAAAGCAGCA
>JAJSAJ010000049.1 GCA_024274855.1 Planctomycetota bacterium
AGTCTTGTGTTGTACGATGTTGGCCTAACCCGCTGAGAACGCACAACTTGGAGTACTTCGGGACGCTTGACTCGCAACGGCAGCGCACCAGCCTGCTTTGGTATCCTGGGCTGTTACCAATCAGGTTCCGCGCAAAATGGCAACGAAATACCGTAACCGTTCACGGCCTCCGGCCTTGCCAGACTCTGCTTGGGTTGCGAGAGCAGCTCGCTTTAGGCTTGCGAGGTCAGTTGTTTAAGGAGATTCGCGCCGGCCTGGACATCTTGGATCCGTGCGGCCTGATCTCCTACTTCCCGTTCGATTGCCAAGGCGCCGCTGTAGCCAACCTCCGCCAATGCAGCAAGGTAGGACGACATCGATACCTGGCCCTCGCCCAACGGAACTTCCGCGCCCCATTGGCCTTCCTCGGTCGGTACGTTCGCATCCTTGACGTGGACGTGCACGATGTCGGGACCCAGAATGCGAACCGCGTCGATCGGGTTCCCTTTGTTGTAGAGCAGCATGTTAGCCGGGTCGAAGTTTACCTTGGCCCGCGGATGATCCAGTTCGTCGAGCGTCGCACGAAGCAAGGAAGCCGTTTCCTGGCCCGTTTCGAATGCCAGCGTGACTTCTTGTTCCGCGGCAATGTCCAGCGCGCGTCGAAGGCAGTCGATAAAGGCCGATCGCTCAGCCGTGCCCACTTCGGGAATGAATCCGGCGTGAACCGACATGATCGTAAGCCCGAGTGCTTTCGTCTTTCGACTGCCCCATGCGACCAGCTCCAATCGCTCTTCACGCAATGTCGGGTCGCTGAAACCGCCCGTTTGTTGGATGGTCGCCGGCGTTGTATAGTCCTCGCCGGGAAATGCGAGCATCGAGGCAGTCGGTATGAATGCAGCCTTTTGGACACTCTTGATGAACGTTGCATCATCCTCCGCCCACGAGGCATGGTGCGGATCGCCGAGTGCCAAGTGGGTGTGGGACAGACCAAGCTGTTCGAGCAGACGCTCAAGCTCTGGGATGCTTCCGACCTGAAGGGACCAACTACAAACACCGACCTGCCACTGTTCAGACATCACCAAAGCTCCTGGTTCAAACAACCCATCATGTGTCACCGGCCGAGGCCCCACCGACGTCTTTACCAACGTCCCCGCCGACAATCTCGTCGAGTCTGATTGTAACCGACCGACTCTCCCGGTGGTAGCTCTTGTTCACGAGGAAAAGGGCCTTGATCGTAACGTGGTCCCGGTAGGTCCCGCTTGCCGAGCGGGACATGGCGTAATCCAGGACGCTACAATAGGTTTGGAACTGCAGCCGGAACCTGTTTGCCTGCTGCTGGACCGGATTGCGATCACTGCCAGGAAAAGAACACACGTTTGGCCGTTTGGCGAAGCAACTGCTGGCAGTCCTGGTCGGCAAGTGTGTCTACGCGGTCTTCGTCTCCTGATCAACACGTGGACGTGGGATCACACGCAGGCCGAGTGAATGCGACGGGTCGACTCGCTGTGGTGGGACACCAGCTACCCTCACTTCAGCATTGGATGCTGCCTTGAATTGGCTCATCCAGACTGCCAACTCTCGATCGGATGGCGAGTCGAAAGAGACAGGCTGTTGACGGTTCTTGGACCAGGCAATGTGCATCGCCAGCAAGGTCATAATTTCAGGATGATCGAAGTAGGAGGTGTGGACCAGTTCGCGGCCAGAGATTGCGTTGCCGAATCTCTCCAAGCCGGCAGCGAACGACGGCTCCGCCATCAATTGACGTAGTTTGGGTGCGATGTCGCCGGAACACTGATTGGCCGCGTCGATGATCTTTCGATCTAGCCAATCAGGAAGTGATGGGTGCGAGTCGGCCTGTTGTTGCACGGGAATCGTCGACACATCGATCACGTGCGCTGCCGGCCGGTTGTTTCCTTGAGCAGCCTTGATTACAAAGCCACGCACCATGCTGTCCAAGACGGGCCGGAGCAATCGGTTGTACAACGGGGCCAATATCCAGTAGTAAGGCCGCGAGAACAGAGTCAGATAGTCGGAGAAGAGAACTCGCTGACGAGGCTCGATGCGCGATACAAACGAAATCGATAGGTTCAATGTAGTTCGTAAGCCGTTGATTGCTTAATCCTCGGTCGACCAGAGTCCCAGCCAACGACCGTGGAATGTACGCATCGCGTTCTGGTCCAGGTGTTCTTCCGACCGAATCCGCAGTGATTCAAGTACCGGACTCAAGAAGAAAATGCCCATGTTCAGAAATACAAAGATGACCAGGAACGCTACGACCAGAAGCAACCAACCTTGAGGGTGAAAAAGTAGAAATTGATAGAGCGAATCGCCTCGAGCGGAATCAAAGACGCCGACTCGGATACCGTCTGGCGCGATTGCTACCGGCATGCCAATCAGGTCAAGAGTTCTTAAGACGGGCGTATGAAAGAACGAGAGTGTTTCTGGAACGGAACCGACATCCGCTGTTCGCTCACCGACGCCAAGTGCCATGCCGCTGAATATCCGAATGAACCCTCGGGCCGTTACGAAAGCGGGCTTCAGCAGCACCAGTCCGACGGCGATGTTTATCAAATTAACCGGATTACATGCTCCACGTGTTCGATGGTGCATGAATGGGGTGCCAACGGTCGCCCAACTTCGAAGGTGTTTAAGCTCGACGGATCCGGCGGTCGCGAGTTTCAAGGCATGCCAAATAACGGATCCACCGTGGCTGTGACCGATCAAATGGTAGCCCTGACCGGCCGCTTCAAGGTTGCGCAGATATTCCAGAAGACTTCGCCCCGCTTTGATTCTTGCTCGTTCGCTGTTTTCGCCCGACCAATGAAACAGCTGGCCTCGTTCAGGCATTTGAACACCGGTCGGAAGCCGATTCTGCAGGTCTTGCCAAGCCGGGCTGCCGCACTGCCACCAACTGTCGCCTTCGTCGGACTCGCTGGCCGCATACGTACCGTGAACAAGGACGACCAGATCGTCACCGTCTGGTGCCGCGTTTGACTCGACTGTGGACATGGGAGCTCGGAGTAGTTTGGGCGAGTGTGGGCGCATAGCTGCCGCTCCATCCGCGTAGACGTTAGGCCATCAGTCGGCAATGGCGGGGGAAGCTACTTGGACCGCGTGAAATTCGCGTAAGTATATATCGACTTGATGGTTTGATCACAAGAGCATTACGCGAACGATAAAATGGGTAACACTTTAGCCATCTGGAGTAGACGTGATCCGTGATCTCGCTTTATTGCTGGTCGACCCCAACCGCCTTGTGCGGTTGGTGAAGAAGTCTCGTGGGCTAGAAAGGCTGGTTCGCGCTAATCCTCTCTGCCCAGCCCCGCCGCCACCGCCGGAGGCGGCGGGGCTGGGCAGAGAGAGAGAACGGTTGGCATTCGCGTGTTAGCCTGACGAGACTCGTTCACCCATTGGGGCAAGCCCGTGGGGGTCCTTGTCCAACCATTTGCAGCAATCGGCTAAAGAGTTACGTCCTTTTCAGGAGGGCGTTTCCGAGGCTTGTCAAATAGCCCGATTCCGATGATTGTCAGCACGATGCCGCCGAGCAGCCAGTCATTGTACTGCTCGTGAAACAAAACGACTCCGGCCAACGCTCCCAATGCAACCTGTGATGCATTCAGTACGTTTGCGTGTGCCAGGGTCGTCAGCTGAATTCCCTTCGTAATCAACGAAAACGCAACGACATTGCAGAGACCGGATGCGATGATCCAGGCAAGTACCGTTCGGTCGGTTGCCAACATTTCTGCCGGGCCCAACCGGAAAAGGCATAGGATTCCGAGTGAGAGTGTACCCGTTCCGGTAACCACAACAACGGTGACGGGCACCGGCACACGTTCGTTCGCCACATAGCGAAGCACGGCACCCATCCCGGCGTACACCGTTCCGCCAATGCCAGCCGCCGCGATGGCGCAGGATGTAAGCAACAGGCTGCCCGAGTTGGCCAAAACACCGTCTTGCCCCGTTGCCCCTACGCTCAGCAGGACAATCGATGCAACCACCGTTGCCACCGCTACCATCGAACGTGTTCCCAACGTCTCGTGGAATACCGTGATACCGAGCACGGCGCTACCGACAAGCAACGCGCCAAAGAGCGTCGGCAGGCTGATAACCAGGCCGATGATTCCCAATGCCCATTGAACGCCCAGATTGGCAATCAGTTGAACAGCTAACGCTGTTACAATCAGGACCAGCAGGGCATGAGGTCGACACGACAGACGCGCACCCCG
>JAJSAJ010000725.1 GCA_024274855.1 Planctomycetota bacterium
ACGATTCCTCGAAAGGCGAAACCACGTCCTCTGGATTGGATCCCGCCCGACCTTCTGTCTCTTTCCCAAATTCCGGATCATTCAATGCAGACATACCTTCCAGAGTAGCACAAGAGGGTTTCATATTGCGAGTGGGCGACGGTGGGCAATCCACCACAAGCAACTCAAGGCTCACACCGGCGTCCCAAGTGCCTCGACGTCGCCGCGAATGGACTCAATGTCCTGAGTTTCCAGGCAAAGTGCTCCGGCCGCCGCGTTGTCAACGGCCTGCGAGGTATTGCGGGCCCCCACCAACACGTGCGTTACGCCGTGCTGTGCGGCGGTCCACGCGATGGCCAACTGCGCTAAGGAACAGTCGTATTTCTCTGTCATTGGGCTCCATCCGGCTAGCAAGTCGAGCACCTTCTGCCGATTCTCTCGCTTGAACCACGGGTTCCATTCTTCATTAGCACGAAACTCGTTCTCGTTGAACTGGCGGTCGATACCAATCTTGCCCGTCAGCAGCCCTTGTTCGAGCGACATGTAGGTCAAGGTGGCTATCTCCTGCTGGGCGCAGTAGGGCAAAATATCCTGCTCCGCATCGCGCCACAGCATGCTGTATCGAAATTGGTGGCTCGCAATCGAAGCAACTGCCTCGTTCTCCTTCAACTCAGCAAGCGAGCAATTGCATACACCAATCTCGCGAATTGTCCCCGCCTCTTTCAACTTCAGCAACGCAGCCATCGTCTCGTCAATTGGCGTATTGTCCGGCGGAATGGCGGGCCAATGAGTCTGGTAGAGGTCAATGTAGTCGGTGCCCAAATACCGCAGGCTTCGTTCAATCTCCTCGACAATCGTGTCCGGACGGAGGCTGCGCCGGATCATCTTCCCATTGAGCACCACAAATGGAGACCCTCGGTCATCGTCCCAAATCAACCCACATTTGGTCGCAATCACCACGGAATCGCGACGCCCTTGAATCGCTTGGCCAACGACCGATTCGCTTCGTCCCCAGCCATAGCCGGGTGCCGTATCAATCAGGTTGACTCCCGCGTCCAGTGCCGCATGGATCGCTCGAACCGATTCCTGGTCCTCGGGATCTGCTCCCCAAACTTCGCCACCCCCGGTGACCCACGTTCCCAGACCGACAATCGACGCTTCGATTCCACTCGCTCCCAGACTGCGATACTGCATGAAACTGCTCCTCAAGCTAAGAATCCGTAACTGTTAACTCTACCGTCTGGATTTGGTTCGCGCCACCCTTTGGCATCGGCCGCGGCATCGGCTGGGCAATACCGTTGGCATCCACCGTACGACAACGAACAACATATTTCCCTGGTTTGAGCCTCCCGGGGACGACAACCGCCCAATGGACCAGCGTGTCGCGAATGGGCCACGTGAGCGGCTTGCCCGTGGCCTCATCAAATTGGCTGGGAATCGGGGGCAGTTGCCCGTCCGGCAAATCCGAGCCCCAACGGTCCGGAGGCGGCAAAACCCGCGCATCGTGCCAATCTGCTTTGTTGAAATATGGGTCGTTCTTCGCCCAGGAGGTACCGGCTGGTGCAATCCAATATTGGACCTTTTTCAGTCCCGACATGCCGACCTGCGCTACACCCGTGATCGGTACTCCATCCCCAAACTTGACACGCAAGGGGACGAACAGAAAACGTGCGTATGTCTTCAGGTGGCTCTCGGTATCGTTGTTCCAGGTAGCATACGTATCATTCGCCGTGAATTGATTCGTCAAAACAAGACGCTGCAACCATTTGACCGACTTGTTCACATAGGCTTCCGGCACCACCATTCGAACCGGGGCACCCGATTTGGGCGTCAGCCACTTCCCATTCAATTTATAGCAGAGAATCACCGGGTGCTCGCCGGGCGGGTCCTCTAAAACTCGCCCAATAGATAACGAACTTTGAAATCGTTGTTTCGGGTCGTCATTGTGGTAGCCATAATAGAATATCCGTCGAACATTCGTGACCGGACGGGCCAACCAGACAACGTGGCGCAACGGCACGCCTTCCCACAATCCCATCCCCAACGGCTTCCCCATGTTCGTGCACGTCATGACCTTCATGAACCGCACGGCATGCCTTTCGGCCAAGTCCATCAGCCCCTTCCAATCGAGCGCATTCCCCTTCTCTCGCGTCATGGGGTTCTCGATCTTCGCATTGCTCTCGGGATCCGAAACCACCTCCAGTTTCCAAGTCTTGGGGTCGAGCCCAACTTCCAGCCGCTTGTCAGGAGTCAGCGTTGACGGCACTGGTGTGCCGCGCCCCACAATCCGAAAGTCCTCGACGCGCGTGAGATACTCCAACTTGGCAATCGCATTCGCCAATAATGCCTCGCTGTTTCCGCCAGCCGCCCAGGCGTCAGCAGCAAAGAGCCCCATCGTACTCGCCGTCCCCATCTGAAGAAAAAAACGCCGCGTCAGTTGCACGTGTTGTCGAGCAAGCAAGTCAAGTGAAGACATGGCAAGAATCCTCCTCATGTGGACTTCGACCGCAACATAAGCGGACAAGACCAACAAATAAGCCAAACAGAAACAACGAAGTCGCTCTTGAAAAACACAAAATACTCGGAACAGCTACCGCTGGCTCGCTGGCCACGCAACGCCCTATCCTGCCCGGCACCCCGCATGACTAGCCACTCTGGTTGCAAACCATTGACCGTGCGATGACCTTTCAGACCGTCAATCGAAGACCTAAGGATTTGCCAATCAATAACTGTCGCACTTTTCCGCGTACAGACCGCCGTGGGCTTGCCCCATGGGTGAATCAGTCTCGCAGCTAAGGAGGCTCCGCGTACAGACCCCCGTGGGCTCGTCCCATGGGTGAATCAGTCTCGCAGCTAAGGAGGATCGCCGCACGAACGCCCCCCAGTAAACGCGACAACAATTGATCTGCCGGTCCTAAGCGGCAGCTTGAAATTGGGTGACGGCCCTGCCGCCCGGTGCTTCATGATCAATGTTCCGCATCTCCTTCAATCCAATTCATCTCCCAATGCCCAACCTTCTCCAATGACTGCGTGGCGCCATTGTAGTCGATCGATCTCTTCAGCGGTCGCCCAATGGGCAGCATGTCGAACAAGGCTGGCACTGCAAATCGGGCAGGGCAAGTCCGGTTGCTCAGGGAATACGGGAGCCTGCGACGTATCAAGCGTTGTCCAGACCGCATCGCATTCGTCACATAGAACCACACCATGCTGCCGCTCCCCCTTCTGCCCGGCACACATCCGGATACCAAGCGTCCCCTCGCCACAAACTGCACAGAATCCAACGTAGAACATGGTCCATCCTTCACGGAGAAACAGGAAAGGCAGTGATAACGTTGGTACCCTCCAATACGATCCGCACATGCGTGACCCGCGGATGCTCCCGCCTCTTGCCGATTTGACCGCCGACGTATCCGATCGCCTTCCCCAAATCGACCGTGTAGACCGTCCGCACACCTTGTTGCTCCACTTGCGTATGGTCACCACCTTGCTTGGCGATCAAATAGGCTGCGTCAACCGTCGCCAACGCCCCGTCGCGACCACCAAGAAAGACCCCGTGGCTGCCCGGGCGACCAGGCTGGTCCTTCGTATGCAGCAAGACGTGCTTCAGGCGGTGCCCTTCACGACTGCCGGGCGAGTAACGCAAGCCGGCGGTGGAGAGATACACATCCGCACCAACCTCTCGCAATTGCCCCAGTTGCGCAAGCTTCCTTGGCGCCGAATGCGGGGCATCTACCGAAGACGAGCGGTCGGTCGTCGAAGCTCCAGCGTTTTCTGCCTCGGCCCCCGCTTTGTCAACAGGTTTGGACGCGATCGGTTTTGAGGACGCCGCCGACGGACCGGGTCTTTCCTGCCGATAACGTTGAACGATAATGCCAGTTAGAACAATGCATGCTAGCAGTACGCCTTTCGCCAGGGGATTTGGAGAAAAGGCCCCACGCTTGATATGCTTCATGATTCAGTTCCATTTGAACATCTGCAGGTTTACCACCTGAACGGCAACGGCAGTTCCCCAACCGCGAACTCCGTTTTCTATAACTGTTTAGCCGTCTGCAGTTGGATTCGCATTTCGCTACTGTTTTTTCGGCTGATCGACCCCAACGGCCTTGTGCCGTTGGTGAGCGAGTCTATTGAGCTAAGGCCGGCATGTCATGCCGACGGCCGCTCCCTCCCCGCCGCCTTTGGCAGCGGGGAGGGAGCGGAAAGCACTGTCATGGGTAAATTTGCGAATTGAGATGAGCGCGTACGTTCAGCGCTACTACTTGAGGGTAGTTTTTTGGGGACTCGCTGTCTAGTGACTGGAAGGCTGCCGGCACGACTCCGTCAGCTACAAACGGTTCGGTCT
>JAJSAJ010000726.1 GCA_024274855.1 Planctomycetota bacterium
CCTCCAAGCCGCGTTCCTGGAAGAATGCCGCCCCGTACATCAACACGTGGCTCGTGGGCGGGCCGTTTCGACGCGGCCAGGTGTCGGTCGAGGCGATCGGCAGACCGGCACTGGGGAAGACCTTGGCCGGCAGAAAATGGCTGTACTTCGACGATCGGCTCTTTTCGCGAAACTACGACGACTACCAGGATCTGCGGAGCTTCTTCAAGATCCAACGCAATGAAGTGACGGCCGACAAGGAAATCTGGGCGCACGTCTATGTCTTCAGTCCGTCGGCGCGAAAGGTGCAGTTGCGCATTGGGGCGGACAACGAGTTTCAGGCCTGGCTCGATGGCGAGCTTGTCTCGGAGAGCAGTGAACCGACGCCGGATCGCGACATGGTCCGTTGCATGATTGTACTCCGTGAGGGTTGGAACGGCCTGTTGCTGAGAGTCGCCAACCGTTCTGCCGGTCGGCTTGGGTTCTATGCGCGTGTCTGCTCGCATAGCGGCGAACAGCTCGACGGATTGATCTTCTCTCCCGGTGGCGAAGGCGGGCAGTTGACGATGACGACGCAACCGCTCGAAGGTACGCAATCGCGCGCGTTGCCGACGGCCTGGCGCGAGTGGCCGTACGTGGGCATGGAACCGCTGGAGGTCGTCGACCGGCGTCGGTTCCCGAAACTGAAGCGGCGAGCGCACGCGTCTCCGTTCCTTCTGACGGCCCAAGGCGGAACGCCGCCGTATCGCTGGAAACTGGAGAAAGGCGAGATTCCGGACGGATTGTCCTTGAATCGTGACGGCACGATCACAGGCACGCCGTCTCCAGCCGCCCGGCTTGGGATCTACCACTTCACGGCCTCCGTGTCCGACAAAGAAGCCCATTCCGATCGGAAGGCTCTACAGCTCGAACTGCGAGAACGGCCGAACAAGTGGTTTGAGCAGGCGCGTCTGGTCGCGCTGATCCATGCGCCCGAGCACACGCCGCCGCGCGGCTTCCACGATCTGGCTCGTCTTATGAAACGACAGGGATACCAGGCCGGCTTTGTGATCTCGTACAACAACGGGCGATACACGTACAGGTGGCCGTCGCGGTACGATCCGAACAACCGGATCGGCGATGTGATCACTCCGTACAAGAAAGCACTGGAAGCCGAAGGGCTGAAGTTCGGTATGTACATTGGCAATCTGAACGGTCCGAATCATGGTGGCACGGACGGCGTATTGCTGCTGGTCGAAGAGGCGATCGACCGGTTCCATCCGGCGCTGTTCTGGTTTGACTGGGCGGGATGGCAGGGTACATCATTGGACGCTCTGTTCAGCTTGATCAAGAGCAAAGACCCGAACATCCTGGTGCTGATCAACCAGCTGCAACCGGAGCATCTGGGAAACGGCGACTGGGACCTGGTCTGTTATGAAGGTTGGGGAGCATGGGGCAAGCGGATTTGGGATGTCTGGCCACACCAGCAGCCGTGGCCGAAACAACACACGGTCGAAAGTTGGCGTTTGGTGGCCGATCCCGAGTTTTCTTACAGTCGGGGCGTGCGGCCCGACTGGGCCGAGTATCTTCGCGTCCAAATCTCGCTGATCGGCGAAGGGTTTGTGGCCAACATCGACCACAGCCCGACGATCGTGCGCCGGACCGGCGACTCGAGCGACCGACTCAAGTCGCTGTCCGATTCGCTGATCATGCAAGCGCACATGAAAATGGTCGACTGGGCGAGCCCGCCCGGCAGCCCGCCGTTGTACGAGTCCTACACTCGCGTGAATCCAGGTCCGATTCAAGACGCGCCGTGGGGTTACAACACGATCAACGTCCGCCGGGATGCCGTCTACTTGCACATGCTTCGCAACCCGCGAGGCAAAACCGGCATGCCCGACGGCGGCAGTCTGACCATTGGACCGATCCGTTCGACCGTCAAGGCCGTTCGGTGGATGAACAGGAACAAGAACCTGACCTTCCAGCAGCAGGGGACGCGTGTCACGATTTCGCTCAAAGGTGTCGCGGCGGATCCCGTGGACACGATTCTGGAGATTACGTTGAGTGAACCGCTGGAGCGGCCGAGTCGTGCCACCGGCACTCGAGCGGCGTCGTACACGAACTACCGCTACTGGCCCGAGCTGCTATCGAGCGACCTGCTGCCCCGGCAATTGGCGAATCGCGTCGTCCAGTCGCGTCTGACGGCCGGCGGCCAATTCTGCGGCATGACACGGTTCACGGGGCATTTGGACGACTGGCCGCTGACCGAGTACTTGCAGGGACTCTGGAACCTCGGTCGCCATGATGACTTCTTGCTCAGCCTTTACGGGCATATCGCCTACCACCAGGCAAAGGGCCATCTGACCGCGTATGAACAGGTGTCGTTTCCGCCCGGCAGGCGAATCGCCGACTATTGCCTGCCTTGCCAATTGGTTGCGGCCCGCGCCGGGAGGCTGCTTATAAAATAGCGTGTGGGGGGCATGAGCGGCTCGCCCCTGTTCGAGGTCGCTCTCGGCAAGGGGCGGATTATCGTCTGCGAAATGGAACTCTCCGCCGCCGTGCGAGATCCTCTTGCTGGTCGCTTGCTCCGCAACCTGATAGAATCGCTTGCGAAGTAATGGTAAGGCTACGAGGCGGGTTGCAGTTCTGTTATCGAGCTGGCGCGTCGGGCGGCGGTGATCGCAAGTTAGTCGATTACGATCCCGCAACAGGTTTGTGGCACGGCACGCGCCGGATCGACTCGGGTGCCGGGACCTTTTCCGACAGCTTCAATACAAGTCACAGCCGTTGCTCGTACCCGAACGGCTATACGTATGACGGAATCGGTCGATTGCACGTCACTTGGGTCTGGCGTGAGTCGACCCAGGGGGCCAATCACGATTTGATGTACGCTTATAGCGAGGACCGGGGTTTGACATGGAAGAACAACCAAGGTCAGTTGGTCGGTGACAGCCGGCCGGACGGCAAACGGCTGTGTCTGGACTCGCCGGGCATCGTTGTTGTCCCGATACGGCGCACCTTGGGCATTCTGAATACTCAGGCTCAGGCGGTCGATTCCCGGGGACGCGTCCACGTGGTTATCTCGCATTTAGCCAAAGAGACGGACAGTCCGACCCTCAAGTATCCCGGTTGGCTGGGGCCGGCGGAGGATCGCCGTTACCACCATTACTGGCGGACCGACACCGGCCGGTGGCAACACACCGAGTTGCCCGTAGCGGTGGGCAACCGCCCGAAGCTGTTCTTCGACCGCCACGACAACGCCATCCTCATCGCCAACGTGAACCGGCCTGGGGCGACGTGGCCTGCGCCGATCAAGAGTTGGGGGCTCCCCGACGCGTCCAGCTTCTTTCACGGGTATCTGACGATTATGCTGGCAACCGCCGCGCGTAAATGGGAAGATTGGCAAGTGATCCACAGAGAAGCCGGGCCGTTTGTCAACGAGATGCTCGGTGATAGATACCGATGGCGCGAGGAAGGAGTCCTCTCGATCATGGTCCAAGAGACTCCGAAAAAACCGCGCGAGCCCACGCCGCTGCGGATCCTCGACTTCCGATTTGTGGTCAGGTGACGGGCAGATGGGGCGGCGACTTGGCAGTGACGGCCGGAGCTGTTTCCCCACGGCGCCAGAATTGGTTCCCGATGAGGTTGCGACGAGTTGTCTTCCAGGAACGCCGGGACGCCATTCGATCGACGAACGGAAAAACGGGCCCGGTGAACGTTGAAGATACAATACACCTACGCTGCCGCGCCGACTGGTCGCGTCAATCGCTTCACGCGGAGGAACACGGTCCATACATAATGAACAAACTGAGTGCTTATCGGAGAACTCGAAATGAACAGTCCGCGATCCTTGACTCGCCGTCAGTTTCTTTGCACTTCGGCCTCGGCGCTTGCGGCGCCCTAAGTGATTCCATCCAGCGCGCTGGGATTGGCCGGCACGGTCGCGCCCAGCGAGCGCATTACGCTCGGCATGATCGGCCTGGGCCGGCAGACGATCGCGTACAATCTACCCTTCTTCCTGAGCCAGCGCGACGTGCAACTGGTCGCGTTGTCCGGCGTGGATCGATATCGGCTCGATCTGAACGACCAGCGTGAAATCACGCTTTATGGTCGCAAGCGGACATGGCCGAAGGGACATCTGAACTGAGCTGCGATCTCTGCATCGGAGTAGTTCAGTGCTAGTTCACGCACACGCTGGACCAACGCGTCGCTATGCCTAACGGCGCGGGAGGTCGCCGATGAGCCTTGAGCTGGATGTTCACCCCAACGAAGTTTCCGAACGGTTGACGGGTCGGGATTACATTTCCTACTCGCCGCTTAGCACCTACCGATTGTACCCGCTGAAATGGGACTTCCGGTACGTTTTGGGGTTGCCCGAGAAATCGGTGTCTGCGGCATTGGTTTTCGGCGGCGCGATCCACCAGGCGGCGGAGCTGCATTACCGCGAATTGCTGGTGGGTAATCCCTCGCCCGACTTGGACACGCTCTTGGCTGAGTACCAGGAGGCGTGGCGGGATCGCGATCTTGCGAATATCAAGTTCGCCAAAGGGGATTCTGTTGACACACTCGGTGATCTGGCCGAGCGTGTCCTGACTGCTTTTCGGGAGAGCCCAGAAGCGGCTCCAAGCGGTATGATCCTTGGTGTCGAAGAGGAGTTGCGAGGCCAGGTTGCGGAAGACTGCCCAGATCTGCTTGCGAGAATCGACCTGCTTGTCGACGAAGGTGATGCCCTGACGATTACCGATCTGAAAATGGCCAGGTCACGATGGAGTCAGCAGTAGGCAGAGGACTCGCCCGAACAGCTCCTGCTCTATAGCGAGTTGGCAAGAGAGCTTTTGCCAGGCAAGCCGTTGCGGCTGCAATTTCTTGTGGTCACGAAAGCTAAAAA
>JAJSAJ010000727.1 GCA_024274855.1 Planctomycetota bacterium
CTATGGGGGTCTGTACGCGGAAGAGTGCGACAGTTATTTAGCTGCGAGCCTGATTCACCCATGGGGCGAGCCCATGGGGGTCTGTACGCGGAAGAGTGCGACAGTTATTGATTGGCGAATCCTAACTTCTTTTTTCGATTGCACTTCGGGTTGATACAAAATGTGTCAAACTTGGCCAGGAGCAGTATCATTGCCTGGGAGCAGAATTATGTCTTGTCGAACCCTAGGGCTATCGCAATTGGCTCGTCGGTTGGTTGTGTCTGCTTGCACGTTGGTAGCTTGTTTGGTGACGGTGCACGTGGCGCGAGCCTGTGACACACCCGTCTATCGATACGCCATGTATCGGTGGTTTCCCTCGCCTTACGAGGTGTACTACTTCTACAATGACAAGATGCAGCCCGAGGCGGAAACGGTGAAGGCAGAGCTGGACAAGTATCGGGACCCTGTCGGGGCACCGGCACACGTCGTTTTCTTGCCGGTCGATTTGAAAGAAGACAAGGACCTGACGAGCATACCACCCGACATCAAGGATACGTGGCTAAAAAAGAAGAAGCCGCCCGTGCCCAGCTATCTGATCTCGTCACCGGGCGGTGTTGAGGTGTTTTCCGGCCAGGTCAGCAAGCAAGACCTCGATGCGCTTGTCGACTCGCCCGTGCGTCAGCAGATGGGTGCCCAGTTGAAGCAGGGGAAGGCCGGTCTGTTCTTGCTGTTGAGTGGCAAGGATGCCAAGGCAACCCAGCAGGCGGAAACGCTGTTGAAGAGTGTTGTTGCGGACGTTGCGTCCGGCAAAGTACCGCTGTACGGTTTGATGGGCGATGAGCCGGAGCCGACCGATGGCAGCGCTGAGGGCGAGGCGAAGCCCCCACGTCTCGAAATCGGCCTCGTCAAATTGGCTCGAGACGCTCCCGAGGAAACCTGGTTGATTCGCATGTTGTTGGCTGTCGAGCCGGACCTGAATACCGTCGATGACCCGATTGTTTTCGTCATCTACGGTCGCGGACGCACACTGTTTTCCTGCCTGGGCAAAGGAAGTGATCGCGACAATCTGCTCATGGATGTCGAGTTCATCACAGGCGCTTGCTCGTGTACGGTCAAAGATCAGAATCCAGGCGTCGACCTGCTGATGCGGTACGATTGGGATGCCGTGGCTTCCGAGCTGGCCGGTGCTTTCGGGCCCGAGGAAGGGAACTCATTTGCCGGCGGCGAGGAGAGCCTCTTTCCGGAGCTGATTATTCCGGCTGCCGGAAACATGCCTGACGATACAGACGATTCAGGAGAGAAGGAACCGAGTGATACCGTAATTGCCCAGGCGGGTTCGATTGACTCTGCGGGGGATACGTCAGCCTCTGGATCGCCGGAATCAGCCCGGCCGTCAACCACCGCCGAGCAACAATCGCCGCCGGCAGTCGACCATGCGGAGAACAAGGCCCCGCAACAGACCGCATCGGTTCCAGCTGCCGCCTCGGCACGGAATCCGGCCGGAACAAAGGGTGAATCTCGCGAGAAAACCGGTTTTCTGTGGATTGTCCTCGGGCTGGTTGCCGGCTTGGGTGTTCTGTTCGCCGCCACTTTCCTGGTGCTTCGGCCGCGCTAGCGATCGATGCCGTGGTTCGTCACGTTTGACACTTCCGGCCAAAGCCGGTGGCTATCCACCAGCTACCGGTGCGATTAATGTCAGCTCGTCGCCGTCAGAAAGGGAGATCGGATCGTGATTGTCCAACGATCCGAAGTGCGTTCCGCCGAGTAACACGAGGCAACTGCCGGTCAGCGTCTGGCCTTCGGGCATCAGCTGGTTGATCCGTTGTACGGCTTCTTCGAGCGTTGCCGGATCGTCCAATTCGATAAACTCATGCAAGCCATCGGTCATGTGATAGCTTCTGCCCATAATGGAAACTCGAATCTTCATACGCATTCTTCCATATCGTTAAACTCCACATCGTTAAACATTGTGCTGCAGCATCGACACTGCGGATCACGACGTAATGGAACAAAAGCCGTCTGCGCTTGAAACCCATCCAGCGTCAGCAATTGTCCCCAAGCGACCCGGCCACATCCAGACAGGACCTTGATCGCTTCCAAAGCTGCCAGCGAGCCGACGGCCGAAGAGATTGCACCGACCACGGGAAAGAGTTCTTCAAACGGTGGTTGCGTGGGATAAACGCATTGCAGGCAAGCGGTGCTGCCGGCGCGCAGGACCATAAGTGTTCCCATCATGCCCCATTGGGCAGCGTCAATAAACGGGATCCTGGCAGCTGCGGCAACTCGATTCAGCCGCAAACGTTCTTCGAAAGTCGGCGCACATGAAAGAACGATGTCGCTGCGCGCCGCCAACTCCATCGCCTCGGCGTCATTCGGCTCGTGGTCAATCGCCTCGACGGTCACGAATCGGTTCATCGACCGCAGGTAGTCTGCGAACTGTGTCGCGCGTGGCGTCTCCAGGCCACGTTCCGACCCGAGAACCTGCCGATTCAAATCCGGAGAAATGAGGTCGCCACCGTGGGCCAGGATAACGCGTCCCACACCAGCCATCGTCAACATTAGTGACGCCGGGCCACCCATCCCACCGGTTCGTGATACAAACGCCGAGGCTCCCTTGAGCCGTAACTGGCCCTCTTCCGATAACACACCTGCCCCCATTTGGCGAGCGTATCGTGCATGCTCCGCTGCCGAAAGTGGGGAACGATCGTGCGATCTTCCATGCGATGTGGATTAACGGTTCATACGAGAATGCCTTGCGGGTTCTGCATCCCAATTATTGAGAACACCCAACTCCAACTTCTCGGCATTGCAGTCCCCACACTAGCGTGGGGCCGGCAGGCGGGACCTACTTGCCGGGCGGACCAGTGGCAATACAGAGGTGATGGCCGTCGAAACATTAGCATATAGGTTTTCTCGATCAAGTGTACCTACTTGGTCCCAGAACTGCGATCGGCTACGATAATTGTTTGCGATGGAGTTGACGATGATGGACCTGTACGACGAGTTTCGCGGCTTGATTGCCGGCCTGAGCCGGAGCGGCGTGGACTATGCCGTCTGCGGTGGCATTGCAGTTGCCGTTCACGGGTACGCTCGGTTTACTTGCGATATCGACTTGTTGATTCGTCCTGAGGACCTCCAAGATACTGTGGACGTTGCGAGGGCGTGTGGGTTTCTCGACGAATCCGGAAAGATCCCGCTCGGAACGACCACAGCTTACCGCGTTGTTAAGACCGATGCGTCCGACCACTTGGTGTTGGATTTGATTTTGGTCAATGCATCACTTCAAGTCGTTTGGAACACACGTGCCGACTATCAGTGGCAGAACCTCGGGCTGCGTGTCGTATCGGCTACGGGACTGGCCGTTATGAAACGTATGTCGGGACGCGACCAGGATCTTCTGGACCTGAAAATGTTGGGCGTTGAAC
>JAJSAJ010000050.1 GCA_024274855.1 Planctomycetota bacterium
AACGGCATGACCGACGAGCAGATGCACAACCTTTACCCGGTCATCTACGCCAAGCAGATGGCCCGTGGGTTTGAGGCCCACGCCAAGCGGCGCTCCATGGTCTATTCGGCCGGTGGGTATGCGGGCGTTCAACAGTTCGTCGCGACGTGGGCCGGCGATACCGGGGGCGGCCCCAAACCGCTGGCTTCGATGTTGAACCTCGGGTTCTCCGGCCATTCCCACGTGGCCGGTTCGCCAGCACGTCGAGAAGGGCTGGTCGCCCAACGTCGGACTGCTTGTCTATCCGACAGCGCACAGCACGTTCACTTTGTACGAAGATGACGGCGAAAGCCTCGGCTACCGCACGGGCCAGTTTGCCCGAACGCTGCTGACCTGCGAAACGGTCGGGAAAACGGTCAAGCTGATCATCGATGGCCGCAAAGGCAGCTATGCCGGCATGCCCGCGTCACGCGACTTCTCGGTCACCATCCATTTACCGGCCCAGCCCAAAACCGTTACGCTCGACGGCGTGGCCGTGCTCGACTATCAGTGGGATGACAAGACCTCGGTCGCCACCATCCATGTTCCCGCTTGTGGAACAACAGCCAAAGTTCTTACGTGCGAACGTGGACAATGAACTGTACGACCATTATCTGAGCGCGCATGAGCCGAACCATTCACCCAACTCCGAAAAGTCCGAGGCAGCCCCCTGTTTGCGGTGCGGCATGCTGGTAAACCGACGTGTCGGCTTCTCCTGCTTACAGGGCACGGTGCCGCTGATTCTTCTCGATCGTACGTACCACGACCACATCCTGAGCCGTACCGACATAGAGCCACATCTCGTCATCCAGCGGCGTGAAGTTCCCCCAATCCTCGCCTAGGAAGGCTGTCGATCCGTAGCCGTATTGCTCCGCAACCGGGCCAGAATCATCACTCCACCGGCGATCTCAAATCCGCATCGTCGCGATGTTGCTGGCCGTCTGGAGCCGGCCGCAGAATGGTCGGGCAACGCTTCGCAACTGGAATCAATCTGCCAGGACGATCACTCAGTAAGCGTTCTATGGTTTTTGATAGACCAGACCAACCGAGTCAAGAATCGCTGCCCTTCGACCGTAAACGCAGCTGTTTCGTATCCTTCTCTAGCAAGCCGCCGTGCGTGATAATCCAAACGTGTGCTCGTGGGCGTGGTCCGGCGGAGTTCGTGACGCTAAACGCGACTTCACTTTGCCCAGATTCGGCAGTCGGCACTACCCCCTCGGGTTTGACAGTGCTGATCAGTTCGCCCTTGGGTCCATAGACCTTACAGTCGGTCATTGACCGGAACTCGATATAGGAGCCGCTTTCCAGCTGTACTGGGAAGCGGAGCGTCTTACCGCCGACAGTCACTGCGGGGTTCACAAGCCGTATCTTGACCATCGGCAAGGCCTTGATTGGGCTCAAGTAGCACTTGGCCGAGTCTTTGGCCGGCAGGTTGTTGAGAAACAGGTTCAGCCGCTCGATGTTCGCGTACCGCACCGACTCGCGGTAGATGGAATAAAGGCCACCGTAGGGCCACCAGAGCTCCGCCCACCGCTCCCCCTCAGGCTCCAGCAATTCGAAATAGCGCCAGCCTTCGAAGTCGATTTTGACGTAATGGTCATCGTACGCACGGGTCAGTTGTGTGGGACTTCTGCGTTGGATGTTGAGCACTTCGCTTTTGCCATCACCATGGATCCACACGCCCATGGCCGGCCGTGCGTGCAAGTCGATAATCGGCGAGAAAGTCTTGCCGACCATGGCCCAGGCATGATGACGGCTCGTGCGCGCGTTGGCGGCGGAGAGTCGTCCGCTCGACTTACCGACCTGGACGTGTTCTGTTGATGGAGTGAGATCCACGGTGACGCCCTTGGGCGGACGGCGCCCTGCGGGATTCCAGCTCAGCTTGACGACGCGCTCGGGGAACTCCCCAGTATCTTCGAACTTGGCGATGGTACTCCCGTCCACGGAGTCATACGGCGCCACGCCCATCAGTGCTTCGATGCGCAGTTGCACAGGTTGCTTGCCAAACGGGTTGTTGATTTGCCACCGACTGCTCCAGGGCTCCTGGCACTCGACCTTGTGTTTAGCGTATTGCACATGCCTGAACCGCCATTGACCGTCGTCCGTTTGTTCGAGCGTGAACTCCGCACCAAGTGTGCGCAGCTTCTGCTTCACCGCATCGCTGAAGTAATCAGTATGTCGCAGGTTTTCGTACCGCCGAGTGATCGCGGCCAGCTGGGACCATGCGGGAATGGTGTCGAAGTTAGCCGGAGATACTCCTTGGATGGAAAGACCATCGCCCGCCGCAATTGCTTTGCCACAAAGATACTCGATGTCATCGGGGAACGTGCGTTCTCCCTGTGGCCCGGTCCAGTGCTTGAAGCACCACCAGCCCAGGTGTGCCGGAAGAAACGCACGGTGGTAAAGCTCATTCGCTTTCATGTGCATGTCGATGAACCGTTTGTGGCTGCGTGTCGGGTGGTCCCATGCGCCGGCGCGGGAGCGAACGTACCACAGGTGGTGCGGAAAAGTACTTGCTTCCAGGATCACCGGCCGCCTGAGGTCGCGGAAGAAGAGGTGCGCGAACTTGGACGCGTAGTGCCACGACCAAGGGCTGCCCGCTATGACGTCGCTGCCGTCGAGTGCGTCGAGGTAGACCATGTCAAACCCGACATCGTTGCACAGTTTGGCCAGATTCGTTGCGACCTCTGCGTAGAGCGACGATTCGCCATCCGGAACGAACAGCCAGAAACACTGCTTGAGCTTGTGGACCTTCGCTCCCTCCGCGTGCACGGTCGGCGTCGTGCCGCACGCGCCTCGCTTGCATCCGAGGAACGTGAAAGGAGCCTTTTTGGAGACCTGCTTGAACTCGATCAGTTCGTCGTCGATCTGAAGCGTGACACTGTTGCGAACGAAGAATCCCACCGTCGTGGAGATGTCGACCGTGGACTCAAGCACCGGTACGGACATGGCTTTCGTGTCGATGGCCGACTTCAGCGTGAACGTCGCGTCTTTGGCCAAACGCGGATCGGGCTTCGGCGTCACATAGGGACTCTTTTTGTCCAGGAAGAATGAGTACGTGTGCAACCCGGCTTGCATGCCCGCAGCATGGATCTTGTCGATGACTGCCTTCAGACTCGCTCGCCCACGCGGGTAGGTCTTGGGATAGAGCTTCCAGTCACCATAGCGAGCCGCGTACAGATTCAGTTGAGTGATTCCCAGTTGCCGAGCAAGGCGGATGTAATCGTCCACGGTCTGTTCAGACACATTGCCACCGGCAAAGAGATACGACCCGCGGTTGATGGGTGCATCCAATGCCCATGGACCACCAAGAGCCGATTTTGGTAAGCTCGACGCATTCTCAACGATTTCCTGAATGACCTTTCGACGCTCGGCTTGCGGGCATGCAAC
>JAJSAJ010000728.1 GCA_024274855.1 Planctomycetota bacterium
CTGGGGCGCCCAATGCCGCTGATGGAAGCACTGCGGTCGGCCGCCTTTCGTACGGCCACCGAAGATTTGCGGTTGCCGCCGATCTCAGCCGTTGAGTTGCCTTACCTGACGCTCGATGTTTCGCTACTGACGAACTTCCAGGCGATCACCGGCGAAGGGACTGATCGGGCCGACCATGTGAGCGTCGGTCGGCATGGATTGACGATTCAACGGGGAGAGTCAGGTGGCCTTCTGCTGCCTGGTGTTCCGGTCGACAACGGATGGGATGTCGAGATGTTTCTGCGCCAGTTATGCCGCAAAGCCGGGCTTCCATCGACGGCCTGGATGGACGATGCGACGACGTTGCAGACATTCGAGGCAAAGGTGATCGATGGGCCGATGGATGACGGTGTGCGTGCTGACGACTTGCCGAAGAATGGGCCGCAGGTCAGCACGGAATCGCTTCAGAAACTCGCCATTCATTGTCAGATCAACATCCAAGCACTCGTTACCGGAGCTACGCCCAACTACTATTTACTGGACTGTCCGGACGCAACCGTTCAAGGTGTCGCAATGATGGTCACTCTGGCCGGTAGGCAGGGGACGTTGCCCTTGGCTCGGTTGTCGATGCGTCCTGGATTGCCGCTGCAGGCAACGCTGTTTCAGATGTGTGAAGCTGCTGCAAAATGGTGTTCCGGCCAGTCAGGTGCAGTTGACTCCATTCACCAGGTTGAGGTGGGAATCGCCGCTCTCTACGACTCGGCCTTGCATGGTACGGTTGCTGACCCCGAGTTGGAGGGCATCGATCCCATCCGGCGTTCGTTGATCGTCATGCAACAAGGACGCAGTGGTTGGAGTTTTGACCCGGGCAAGACAGTCGAGCAACAATTGCAGATCGCTGTGGAGCAAGCACTGGTATTGGACGCCGATACGGCCGGTATTTTCAGTTTTGCCACCGACACAAATTGCTCGACTCTATCGGTGACGAACGTGCCGCGGCCCCAGCTTGCTTCCCCGGTTCGGCCGCCCGCGGTCGCCGGTACGTTTTACCCGAACAGTGCTGCTGAGCTTGACGAAATGGTCGACTCGCTGTTGGGCCAGTCCGGCGAGACGCGTGGCGAATCCTGGCCGGCCGTCATGGTCCCGCACGCCGGGTTGCGGTTTTCAGGACGCATTGCCGCCAATGTTTTCAAGCAACTTGCCATCCCCGACCATGTAATCGTTCTGGCGCCCAAGCATACGCGACATGGCCTGCCTTGGGCCGTTGCACCCCATCAGACCTGGTCGATTCCTGGCCATTCGGTCCCGTCTGATCCAGAGTTGGCTGAGCGGTTGGCCGAGGCCGTGGAGGGGTTGGTCTTGGACGCGGCGGCACACCGTGAAGAACACTCCATTGAGGTGCAATTACCGTTGCTGGCGAGGTTGGCCCCGAACGCGCGGGTTGTTGGCATTGCGATCGGTGGCGGCGACCTGAAACACTGCCGCAAACTGGCCGACGGATTGGCAAGCGTCGTTTGCGAAATGCCGACACCACCCCTGCTGGTCATCTCCACCGACATGAACCACTATGGTTCGGAAGAAGAAAACCAACTGCTGGACCATGTCGCGATCGACGCGATTCGCCAGCTGGATCCGGAACACCTCTACAAGACCGTACGATCTCACAATATCAGCATGTGTGGCGTGCTGCCGGCGGTGGTCGTCTTGCAGACACTCAAGATGTTGGGTGGATTGCATACCTATCGACAGATTGGCTATGCGACCAGTGCCGAAGTAACCGGAAATAAAGAACGAGTCGTCGGCTATGCCGGGTTCCTTTTTCGGTAGCAATGACATGAAATCGCACGGTGGCATCCGTTGAGCAAGTTGATTCTGGAGCGTCGAGTTATCGACCGTCTGGGTGGTGGAGTCGGTGCCGCGTTTTCCGAGCTGTCTGGTGTGAACGCGTGTCGGGTAACCTGGTCGGTTTGCGTTCCCTGCAGGATATTCTCCTTGTCGGTCGCCAGACAAGTGAGTGTCGCAGCCAGAGCGAGGGGATTGCTCGATGATCTTGCTTGGTCACGCAATGTGCGTATTTTGACGAGCCACTACCGTGGGAACTCATCATGCCTTATGAGATTCTGTTTGCCTTTGTGGTACTGATCATCGTAATCATTTGCTTGCTGGTGCCATTGGTTCTGTCGATCATCGCCATCACTAAGACGCGTCACCTCAAGGAGTTGACGCGTCGAGTCGTAGCGATCGAAACAGCCGTGCAGCAGATTCAGACTGGTCATTCGCATCCGGGGCCGGCTCAGGACGGCATGGCCGACACGACGTCGGCGGAGCAAACAGAACCGGATTTGGCTGTGTTGTCGCCGGTTGTCGCCGAGCTCTCGGAGCCTCGTCGGCGGACGATCGACTGGGAGAAGCTGATCGGCCAGAAAGCACTCGGTTGGCTCGCGGTCGGGCTCTTGGTGCTGACCGCGGTGTTTTTCCTCCGGTACGCGTACCAGAACAACTGGATCGGGCCGGTGGGCCGAGTGGCCATAAGTCTGTTGTTTGGAACGGCGATGGTCGTTGGTGGTTGGCAGTATTTTCGGCGTGGATGGCACGTTCTATTTCAGATGCTGACTGGCGGCGGTCTGGTCGTGGTATATCTTGCCACATACAGCGCATTTGGGTTTTATCATTTGCTTCCCCAGCAACATGCGGGGATCTTCCTTGCGGTGATCATCTTCGAAGCGGCCGTTCTGGCCTTCCTGTATGATTCCCTTGTGATTGCATTGGTTTCGATCCTCGGCGGTTTGCTGACTCCGCTGCTGATGTACTCGGATCATGATTCTTACATTGCGTTGTTTACCTATCTTGCGGTGCTCGATTTGGGGGCAATTGTATTGCTGTTGCTGCGGCGGTGGACAGCCCTTGGTTCCATCGCATTGGTTGGCAGTCAAGCTGTCTATTGGTCGTGGTATTCGGCCAATTACCACCCGGAGAAACTGCATTGGGCACTCGGCTTTCAGCTAGTGGTATTCCTGCTGTTTCTAGGTTACACACTCATTGCCCAACTGGTCCGCAAGGCCCCGGAGAGTCGCGAGGGCCTTGTACGTCTGGTCCTCACACCCCTTCTTGGGTTCAGTGCTATCTATGTCTTGATGAAGCCGGACTATGGTATATGGATGGGTAGTGCCGCGTTGATGGTTGCCACAATTTATGCGGCGGTGGCTCGCCTGGTGCTCGCACGACGTCCAGTTGACAATCGGTTGCTGTTGGCATGTTTAGCAGTGGCGATCGGTTTCATTGCACTTGCATTTCCCATCCAGGCCAATACGCATTGGGTTGCGTTTGGGTGGGCTGCGATGGGGGCCGTGTTGTGGTGGTTCGGTCTACGCACGAACGAGCGGATGTTGCGTGGTATGAGCCTGGTGCTTGGTATTCTTGCGGTGGTCCGCGTTTTGTTATTTGACTTGCCGCACGGAGTTCGCGAGCCGTTTATTCCGGTTTTCAATCAGTTTGCGCTACCTGCGCTCGGAGTCGCCGTCTGTGTTCTCATTGCGGCCGCAGTGACACGTCGATTTCAGAATCGTATTGTCCAAACGGAGCGTCTGCTTGCGTTATTTGGTGCCCTGGTAGGCATCGCTCTTATGTGGCTTGTCTTGTCGATCGATTGTTATGGTTACTTTGCGGCATTGTATCACGTATCGGCAATGGACCATGAAAAGCTGCGTTGGCTTGGCCAGATGTCGTTGTCGGTTCTTTGGGTTGTATTCGCCTCGATTGTGCTGGCCCTTGGTTTCCGCATGCGGTTGGCCCCATTACGTTGGCAAGCCATTGCTTTGTACCTGGCGACTGTTGGTAAGGTCTTGACGATCGATATCGGGCACCTCGGGCAGTTCTATCGGATCATGGCCTTCTTCGTTGTAGCCATTGTGTTGGGC
>JAJSAJ010000729.1 GCA_024274855.1 Planctomycetota bacterium
AACATAAGCATGCCGCTTGAAATGACCGCAACGCCCGCCTTGATCGGGTAGGGTAATGACGTCGGTGAAAGGAAGCCTTCGATCAACGCCGCGAGAAAAAACAGAACCATCGACGTTCCCATCATCGGCATGGCCCGAGTGGCTGCTCGTTCGAGCGATGCCGTCCGGGTCAAGCCGTCGGTTCGAAGCCAGCCCATACCAAGTCGCAGACCAGCACCGGCAGCCAATGCGATGGCGGTCAGCTCGAATGGGCCATGTGCAGTCACGAACTCGAAGAAATGAGCGCCCTCGAGTATCTCGGGACGTCCCATATACCCGAAGGATGCGCCCAAAACCAAGGCGTTTGTAAGCGTTTCATAGAGGCCGGGCAGGATCAAAACGCCCCAGGCAAAGCAGCGCAAACCGATGCTTGTATTGTGTTGGATGTAGAACCCGGCCATCTGAAAATTGGCCTCCGCCGGCCGATCCCCCAACGGATCCTTAAAGTTCTCTTCCAGCATCTCCATCATGCCGTCAGGCATCACTTGTGATGCCCAATTCGGATCTTGATAGGCCATCACGGCCGACCCAAGAAACGTGAACCAAAACAGACAGAATGCCAACTGGACACACCGGTCATTGAAAATCTGCTGCGGTACATCGACTAACAGAATATGCCCCCAGGCTGACAGATCGAAACGGCGGGTCCGATACAGTTGGTTATGTGCTCGGCCAACCAATTGATGCAGATACTCAATCGTGTTAGGAGGCAGTTGATAGGCATCGGCAAGCGCCAGATCCGCACAAGTGGCCCGGTACAGAGCGGCGAATCTGGCAATCGCCTCGGCCGGCAACGTCGATCGGCCAACCCGAGACATGTCATTGCAGAGTCGTTCCAGCTCGCCCCAGTTCTTGCGACGTTGTTCAAGAAGGACAGCAACTTTCATGGAGATGCGTCTCCGGAATGCGAGCCATTTGCCGACGCTGACGAAAACAGCCGCTCCGTGGCAAACGGTCGGTTTCCCATGGCTGCTTCGGCCTTGGCCTGGTGCAACTCGTCTTGACTCCGATCAGCAATGAATAGCCGGTAGTACATTGCACAGAGGAGAAGATCATAACTGGTATTGCCGGGAAGACCAAACCGTTCCAACAGCGGTTTGGCCAGGTGTGCCGCAACTTCTCGCCGGCGGGGCACCGAGAAAAAAGTACGTCTTTCCGCATAGTGCGCCAGCGCCTGCGACATGCTGCGGCTGACCGTCAGATCGGCAGGCAGCAACGAGGCCAGTTGAAACGCTCGCGGATCTTCAATCCTCGCCACGCCAGATAAACCAGCTCGTTCCTCGATGACAACGATCGTCCGGCAGACGAGATCCCCAAGTCGCTGGTAACGCCGTGTGGCGGTCATCACGACCAGTCCCACCAGGCAGGTTGGTAACAACGGTAATGCCGGCAGCCCAAACACTTGTGCGGTAAGCATGGGCCCGATGTCTACTTCGCGCAATACGTTTCGCATCACGGCCTGCAGGCCATTGATCGGTCGGCCGTTCGTACTCAAGACACGAATACCCAACGCACGTTTCCCCGGCGTTTGGCCGTTCATGAATGTCTCGAAGACACCACCATAGAACCAACCGAGCACAAGAACACCGATCAACCAGAAACCAGTCGATGCGCCACCGAAGACGAACGACAGCTTCGACAACATAATCAGCAAGACGAATCCAATCCCAAAGCGAACCGCCAAATCGATGAGGAAAGCCGGGAAACGACGAAAAGGACCGGCTAACCGGTAGTTGAACGCAATGTTCTCCGGTGTGACAATCTCGATCGTCAAATCGATTTGAGGTTCTTTCTTCGCAGCCATGGTGCATGTGGCTTTGCCAGCAGTGAGCCGTTCGCTAGACCATTGAAATCACGATGACAAGTTGCCCATTGCACACGCGGTGCGCCAATGTCTTGCAAGCGACCAACGGGATCAGTCCAAACGCGGACGCGCTCCTATTTGGTCACGGCCCTGCACTTCATGAGCCAGTGCGTCGGTTCGGCATTTGCATACCAGTATCGCACGTAATGCGCGTCGGGTAAAGCGAGATCGTCACAACCGAATTACGAAGAGCGGGCATTCCGGTCTTCCAACGTAGCCGTTCACGCCGCTGGGGTCTGACGCAATTTTCGGCGGAGAAAGCGTTCATTTACGCAAACGCATTTTGTCGCCGAAAATGGGTCTGACCCCTTGAAAGCGAACCGGCGGCCTACATTCCGTGAACGGTTACCTTCCAACGATCCTGTCCGGGAGTCCGCGGCGACTACCGGGCAACGGCAACAGCGCACGACTTGGCTCGGAAATCGGGGTCTGCCCCGCGTGCCTATTCGACGGTCCAGGTGTCACCGGAATGGAATAGGCTTTCCAGATTGCCCGGGCCCAACTGCTGCTCGGCCTGCTCGATTTGGTGCGTCATTTCGAGATCATAACAAGGCCGTTTCACGGCCCGGAAAATACCGATTGGCTCCGGATACTCCGGATGGTGCATACGGCTGAGCATTAGGGCTCTGTACGGCTCATCGAAGGTTTCATCGTGGACCATCAGGTCAGATTCGGCAACGTCGTCGCCGAGCGTAACGATTTCAGGTTTCATGCACGAGAACCGAATACCCTTGTCGCGGTTCTTGCCGAAGATAAGCGGCTTATCGTGTTCGAGTTCAACAATCGAGTCCGATTTGATTTTGCGGTCGGTTGCGTATTTCCAAGCTCCGTCGTTAAAAACAACACAGTTCTGGTAAACTTCGACAAACGCCGTTCCGCAGTGCTCGGCCGCTCGCTGTAACACATGAGTCAAGTGCTTGGGGTAGACATCGACCGATCGAGCGATAAACGTCGCTTCACAGCCGAGCGCAATTGAGAGTGGATGGAGTGGGTTGTCGATCGTCCCCATCGGGCTGCTCTTGGTCACGTGCCCAAGACACGACGTCGGCGAGTACTGTCCCTTGGTCAACCCATAGATCCGATTGTTGAATAGCACGATGGTCAGGTTCATATTTCGGCGGATGCAATGCATTAAATGGTTGCCGCCGATGCTCAATCCGTCGCCATCCCCCGTAATGACCCAGACCTGTAGATCTTGACGCATCGCCTTCAGGCCGGTCGCGAATCCAGGCGCACGACCATGGATACTGTGCATGCCATAGGTGTTCATGTAGTACGGAAATCGGCTGGAGCATCCGATTCCGGAAATGAAAACCGTGTTTTCCTTGGGGATTTGCATTGCCGCAAGCGTCTTGCGGGTTTGTGCCAGAATGGAATAGTCACCACAACCGGGACACCACCGGACTTCTTGGTTGGTTGCGTAGTCGGAAGCTTTGAGCACTGGTAATTCGGTTGTCATGATTTCTCACGGATCGCTTCGAGTTCTCGATGGATAGTGTCTACTAGTTCACCCACGGTAAACGGCTTGCCTATCAGTTTGTGGAAGCCAACCGCATCGATCAGATACGTGGCTCGAATCAGCATTTGAAGCTGCCCAAGGTTCAGCTCGGGAATCAAAACTCGCTTGTACCGAGCCAGAATATCACCCAGGTCGGCTGGGAGCGGATTGAGGTATCTCAAGTGACAATGCGCGACCGATAGGCCATCGGCGCGGCACAGTTTTGTTGCGGTTGTACAAGCTCCATACGTACCACCCCAACTGAGCACAAGCAGCTCGCCGCTGTCGGGGCCATCGACTTCCTGGGGCGGAATCTCCTTGGCAACATTCGCGATTTTCTGAGCCCGAGTTCGTATCATCCGTTCATGGTTGGCTGGATCGTAGCTGACATTCCCCGTCTCAAAATCTTTCTCCAATCCACCGATCCGATGCATCAGACCGGGCGTGCCGGGCAATGCCCACGGCCGCGAAAGATGCTCGTCTCGAGCATAAGGCTTGAAGACTCGATCATCATTGGGAGGCCCCGGATGCTCGATCTTCATCCGCGGCAGCTGATCAATCTCTGGAATACGCCACGGTTCCGAGCCATTTGCAATATAACCATCGGACAACAAAACCACAGGTGTCATGAACCGAACGGCGATTCTCCACGCTTCGATCGCCACATCAAAGCAATCGGCAGGGCTCTTCGCCGCCAGAACGGGCATTGGGCTCTCGCCATTACGACCGAACATCACCTGCATCAAATCAGCCTGTTCGGTCTTGGTCGGCATTCCCGTACTCGGACCGCCGCGTTGGACGTTCACGACAATCAACGGCAGTTCCAACATGACGGCTAATCCCATGCCTTCGCTTTTCAGTGCGAGGCCGGGCCCGCTGGTGGTCGTGACCGCCATAGCGCCACCGAATGCTGCACCGATAGCCGAACAAACGGCCGCGATTTCATCTTCAGCCTGAAACGTGTGAACTTTGAAGTTCTTGAACTTGCTGAGTTCGTGCAGAATATCACTGGCAGGTGTGATCGGATAGGACCCCAGAAACAGGGTCTTGTCACTCAACTCAGCCGCCGCCAACAGGCCCCAGGCCGTCGCCTGATTGCCCATCATGCTGCGATAGGTCCCAGGAGGAAGTTCGGCCGGATCGACCTTAAAGCTGCTGACAAAAGCCTCGGTCGTCTCCCCGTAGTACCATCCAGATCGCAAAGCACGCGAATTGGCCTTGGCAATGTCCGGCTTATTGCCAAACTTGGCATCGATGAACCGATCGGTTGGCGCCACGTCACGGTTGAACATCCAGAAGACGAGCCCCATTGCAAAAAAGTTCCTGCAACGGTCCGCAAGCTTGATGTTCAACTCAAGCTCCTTGACCGCATCGCGCGTCAAACGCGTCATCGGAACTTTGAAAAGATGGTATTTTTCGAGCGACCCGTCAGTCAGTGGATTCGAATCCAAATGAGCAAGTCGCAGCTCTTTATCGTTGAAACTGTCCTCATTGACAATCAACGTGCCGCCTGCACGCAGATCTTGCAGGTTGGTGATCAATGCCGCCGGATTCATGGCCACCAAAGCGTCCAGTTCATCACCCGGAGTGTAGATGTCGTGCGATGAAAACTGAACTTGGAATCCGCTGACGCCGCCACGCGTGCCTCGGGGCGCGCGAATCTCGGCAGGATAGTCTGGGAATGTAGCAACATCGTTTCCCAGCAATGCTGACGTGTTAGCCAGTTGGGTGCCGAGCAACTGCATTCCATCACCCGAATCACCAACGAGACGAATCGTAACCCCTTCAAGCTGGATCGCCTTCTTTTTGGATACGGGAAGTCCTTCCGTCACACTATCACTGGTCGTTGACATAATCCGCTCGTGACTTCTTTCAGAAAACACCCACTGTGAAGATGCCTTCCCGCGTCCCATGCTTCTCACACAGCCAAGCTGTTCACAGAGTTGGGTGGCGAAATCGGACATCCAGGGACGGTTAAGGCTTAGACTGCGACACGTGCGCACCGCGCACCACGAAATACGCACTATCGGAAAATGTTACCATGCGTATTCCGTTGTTTGAACCACCAGTCGACCATAATTTAGGCGATTTGTGCTTGCACTAAGCCGTTTCCTCGTTGCCCCACATGCTTCGAACCGCCTGGATGTTGATCCCATGGAAGCACGGCCCTTCCCTTTTCGACTCGGCAAACGCGATACGGCCTTCATTTTTCCACAAACGGGCGACCACCAAACCTCCGTCACACGGGTCCGGAGCGAAGAATTGCCAGACTTTGCGGTCAGATTACGGGGCGGTCAGATTACGGGGCGGTCAGATTGCGGGGGCGGTCA
>JAJSAJ010000730.1 GCA_024274855.1 Planctomycetota bacterium
GACCTCCATTTCAAGCGGCCAATCCGTTGGATACGCTGCTCCAGGTGTTGGAAAAGGACCCCGTGCCCGTGCGGGACCTGGTGCCCCAGGTTCCCCGAGATCTGGAGACGATTTGTCTGAAGTGCCTGGAGAAGGAGCCGCTCAGGCGCTACGGATCCGCGGGTGAACTGTCCGAAGATTTAAAGCGATTCTTAAACGGCGAACCCGTCAAAGCCCGGCCCATTAGCCAGCCGGCGCGGCTCTGGCGGTGGTGTCGGCGTAAGCCGGTCGTGGCCGGTCTGACGGCCGCGGTGACCCTATTGCTGCTGAGTTTGAGTATCGCAGGCCCATTGGTCGCCTTGCAGCAAGCCCAAAACGCCAGAGAACAGGCGAGGCTCCGGTCGCAGGCAAATGACGAGCGAGAGAAAGCAGTTGCAGCACAGCAGCAAGAAGCAAAACAACGTACCTTGGCCGAGGAAAACGAGAAGCTTGCCACAGAGAAAGCAGCGGAGGCCGAACGCGAACGAGAGAAAGCGGAAGCGGCCAAGCTGGAGGAAGTAAAGCAGAGAAGACTGGCCGAGAAGAATGGGATTCGTGCCGGTGTGGCCCGAGAGCGATCCTTGGACGCTGTCGCGATGAGCCTGTATCAACAAGCGATCGCAGTCAGAGATTCATCACGAGTCGGTCGCCGCTGGTCGACGTTGGCACTCTTGAAAAAGGCGGAAGAAATCCGCAGTCGTCAGCGCGAGTTTGAACCCATCGACGCCGATGTGCCAAAAGACGATTACGTCGTACAGGCGGAGCTACCGACTCGATCCGACTTGCGCAGTGAAGCCGTGGCCGCTTTGTTGATGCAAGACGCACGTCTCGTCTGGAGCCGCGAGATGTTCCCCGGTATGCGTCCCAGCGTCAGTACAGATAGCCATCGAGCTGCCCTGGCCTGGATGAACAGAAGCGATCCCAGTGCGCGCGGCGTTCGACTGATCGACCTGGCCGACGGTAGCGATATCCGAACACCGGAGAAACCGCAAATGTGGGGGACCGCGGTCGGCCTCAGTCCCGACGGCGCCATGGTGGCATCGCCAAAATCATCAAATCCAACACAATTGCAGAATGGCATGGCCCTGTGGGACGTTCATAAAGCAACACTCAGTAAGACGCTCGACTGGCCGGAGGAATCGCGTCTCAAGCAGGTCGGGCACGTCGCGTTTAGCCGCGACGGACGTTTTCTCACCGCTTCCGGGGGCGTTGCTATCGTTCGAGGCAAGGGTTTCGAAACGGAGTTTGTGGTTTGGAATCTTGAAACAGAAGCTACGCACACGGTCTCAGTGTTTGGTTCTATACCTTCTTTGACGGTTTCGTATAGTGCGGACGGGAAGTATCTGGCGTATCAATCCGGCGCCAAGACGATCAGTCTCCGGCACCTGGACTCGGACGAAAAATCGCTCGAGATGGAACTGCCGCTGCGGATTATGAGTTCCCAAATTGCTTTTTCGCCGGATGGAGCAACCCTAGCAGTTGTCGGCTCACCCGACGACCAAAGCGCCGCCATGGTTATTCTGCTGTGGGATCCGGTGAAAAACATCGGACGCGGACGAATCAATACGGAGTCAGGGGCAGGTTTTGGCGCAATGGCGTTCAGCCCGGACGGCACCCTGCTTGCCGCCGCTGACGCAAAGGGTGGCATTACCTTCTTTAATCTTACGACGCGGAACGAGGCGTTTCGGCTTCAATCGGCTCACAAAGCGATGGCCAATTTTCTGTGGTGGGAAGCAGATAGCAGACACTTGTTGTCGTCAGGCGTCGATGGATCTTTGAAGTATTGGGAACTGACTCGGGAATCCCTGTCATCGACCCTCAGCGCGAAGGGGGCCGGACGCCATTTTGCCATCAGCCCGGACGGCAGGAAACTTGCAATTATGGTAAGCCGTGGTGAGCCGGAGGTCCGTCTCGTCAACCGGGCGACCGGACAAGTTGAGCGGAAGTGGGACGGAACGAAGGGATCAACACCGAAGCCAAATCCCTACCCACCGGAGTTGGTTCTTTTTGGACCTGACGGTCGGCAGTTAGCACAAGTCGGCCGACGCTTGGCGACCGTGTGGAACGTGAAAACGGGTGAAGAGGTTGCCCGTTGGGAGCCTGATCCGACGGTCGCCGATGAGTTGTCCTCGGCAGCCTTCACAGCAGAGGGACAGTTCTTGGCGTCCGGTCGAGTCAATAAGAAAACGGCGGTCGTCTGGAATATCGCGACCGGTCAGCAGGTCTGGAAATCGCCGCGCGACTACCTGCAGGTTCGCCTGAGTCCAGACGCCAGATGGATCGCCGTGACCCCTCGGCACGGCGGGTACGGAATTCCCGTGGAAAAGCGTATCGCCGTCTGGGAACTGGCGACTGGCCGCGAGTTGGACGACCTGGAAATACGGGACCCGAAGAACGCTCAGGTCAGCGGCCTGCCCCTATTCAGTCCGGATGGACACTGGCTGGTCACTTTCAGTGGCTTGCCCGTTGCTTTACCCCCATTGTTGACGTCTTCATTCCTCTCTACGGGAATCGGATCAGCCAACGTGTCTGTATCTGTTTGGCAACTACCCTCCGGAGAACGCTGGCCCGATATCCGCGGTTCCGAGGCTCCGACATCTTACGCTTTCAGCCCGGACAGCCGAATGTTGGTAATCGGCCGTCACGACGGATCCGCTGAACTCTGGGACATGCCGAGCAGCGAGTTGCTTTTCCGCTGGAAAGGCCACTCATCACCGATCAGCCAGTTGATGTTCACACCCGACGGATCGGAAATCGTCAGCTCCGACACCATCACTTCGTCCAACATCCGCTTCCTGAACCTGACCGGCCTCCGCCGACAGTTGGCGGATGTCGGACTGGATTGGTGACGCACTTCGGCGAGTCGGACAAAACCAGCCGTTTGCAGAAGACTTGCCCCACCCTACAAAGATGCGAGCACGGCGTGCAGATATTGCCCACCAAGACTCTACGCGGCTTCGGGGACTTCGCGCCGAAGCCGTGGCTGCGTTGCGGCAACTTCGTCTAACGATGGAAAAGAACGCACACTGTTGATCCTGCGAGGATGGAAGGAGCCTTCCGTGAGGGGCGTCCCGGAGCCGTTTGCCAAGGACCCCACGGCCTGGGCCGAGGCGATCAAGAAAGGGGACCTCCCGCGGGTCGACGTGGAATTGTATTTGAAAGTCAGGCTTCAGAACACGCACGAGGGGCAAGATGTCAACATGGATCACCATGGAACGTGAGCGTTCGGTATAATGGCGGTCTCGTCCGTTGCGAATTTCCATGGGAAACGGTCATGAGCGATGAAAAGGCGGACCTCGGCGGTGACCTAGAACGATATCGTCATTACCTGCGCTTGCTCGCTCAGACCCAACTCGATCCTGTACTCCAGGGCAAGCTGGACGTCTCGGGCATTGTGCAGCAGACGTTGCTGGAGGCTTATCAGTCGCTACCGGCGTCCGGGATGGACGAGGGCGAACCCTTGGCACCGTGGCTGCGCCGGATTCTGGCCAACAACCTCACGGATCAAATACGCCGTCTGAAAACAGCCAAACGGGATGTGCGGCGCGAACAGCCGCTGGATGCGGCCTTGGACGCTAGTTCGGCGCGCCTGGCCTGCTGGTTGGTGGCCGACGGGTCGTCGCCGAGCCAGAAGGCGCAGCGGAATGAGCAACTGTTGCTATTGGCCGATGCCGTGGCGGCTCTGCCGGATGTTCAGCGTCAGGCCATCGTGCTGCACTATTGGCAAGGCGAGTCGGTCGCCCAGATCGGCCAGCATTTAGGCCGTTCCCGGCCTGCCGTGGCGGGACTGCTGCAACGTGGGTTGAAAAAGCTCCGATCGCAACTGAACGGCTCGGAATGACCGATAGCAAGCGGTCGTTTTTTATTTTCGCGCGCTACATTCCTCGATGGTTCACGCTTATTGTAGTAGGAGTCAACTGTCACGACGCTGAGCACGATGTCTTTGTAGACGTCCCAGGACCGCCAGTCGGGCGTCTGGAGCATGGGTGGGAATGTTCGTGGCTCGCCGCAACGTTCCACCGGGCAGGGAATTTCGGACAGGAGCAAATCATGCCTGACCAAAACAGCAGTCATTCACCGCGCCAGGAGCGATTGAATCGGATCGTTGCCGATTATCTGGAAGCAGTCGAAGCCGGCCGGGCACCGGATCGGGACGAAGTCTTGGCTCAAAACCCGGAACTGGCCCGCGAACTGGAAGCGTTCTTCGCCGACCATGACCGGATGAGTGAGCTGGCCCGGTCGATCCCTTCAGCAGACGCACCAGCGGGCGAGTCGGACGATGCGA
>JAJSAJ010000731.1 GCA_024274855.1 Planctomycetota bacterium
GGGCACGGTGCGCGACGTGGCCCGTCAGGACGGCACGATCGCCACGCACCTGAAGTACGACGCGTACGGCAACGTCACGAGCGGTGACACGTCCTTGACAAGATACCTGTTCACCAGCCGCGAGCTGGACACGGAGACCGGTCTGCAGTACAACCGAGCCCGATGGTACGACGCACAAACCGGCCGCTGGATCAGCGAAGATCCGTTGGGGTTCGTGGCGGGGGACGGGAATGTAGCAAGGTATGTGGGAAACGGCCCGAGCAACAGCGTTGACCCCAGTGGATTGTCACCAACGAGAAACGCTGCATTTCCTTTGGTGAGGTTCATCAACGAAGTGAAGCTGATCGAACGCACATTTCCCGGTAAACCACCAAAAGAAGTCCTCGAAGTGCTTCAGAACGAGATGTGCTGGTGGTTCATGCATGATCCTGCTGTAATCAAAATTGGCCTTATTGATCAAGCCCCGCCGAACAGGACCATTACGTGGGGATACATCTACACAGAAAATAAGCAGTGGATTGACCTTGGGCATTTTCTGACGAATGCGCGTGGAACTCTGCGATATCCAGATTTGCCGAAAGCGGTATTGATTGCTGCGGGGATCGCATACGAACAACGTACGAAGGAGGAGGGTGAGAAACACCCCGAACGTCCCGGCGTTGGATCAAGTGCCTTCACTCCAGAAGACCTGATCTCCAATCAGCTCGGTATCGAATTTGGCAAAACCATGAAATGCGATACGCCCTTGTCTACGCAGTTGAAGGAGTTCTTCGAGCAACTTAGTGCAAAGCCTCCCGCAAAGGCGTGGAACTATTGGTTTCTTCCAGCGACTGAAAATGTGTGGGAACAAAGCTGGCGCAATTATCCGGAAAACGCAATGAAGACAATACAGGTGATTCTCGATAAGGACAACGAGTACTGGAAAACTCACCCACCGGATTCAGCGACGACACGAGTGCTGGTACAACGAAAGTGGAATCTTCTATTGCAGCCGCCCAATCCTCGCTAGGAACACATTGAACAAGGAATTAACGCGATGGCATCTCTGTACAACCGAAGCATGCTGAGAAGCGAGTTGTTTCAATGGACATTACTGAATGGTAGCCTGAAGGCTAGTGCACAAAGGGCACCGCCCTGTGCGATCCCTGCGAGCCTTAAGGCAATCGTGAGTTCGTTCGTCCTGCTAATGATGTTCCATGGCCAATTGATGAGCCAGGACGACACCGTTCACCCGAGCCGCAATCCATCGCGAGCGGTTCACAAGAATGACAAGGATCCATCCGCCGCTTCACCATCCGCAATTCTACCGGAGAAATACAGGACCTTTGGAAACGTTCAAATCTACGAGTCTCCAAGTGAGGTGTGGCTCTTCCTCGATGTGGACCTCGTCGTCATACAAGACCAAGACTTTCCAGGACTTCATAGCGCCAACGCATCGGTTTCATTCGAACGCCAGGAGTTTCACGCCTATGTGTTTGGCAAAACGGGACTATTGTGGAGATCGATCGTGAAGGATTCGCCAATTACAGCACACCCCCCTACATCCGTGTTCTTTCGAAAAGGACATCATACGTACGCGTACATGTTCGGCACGCAGAAGCTTTACAGGTGGGAAGTGGCGGGTAGGAAGAGGCCATCATTTGTTCTGAAACAAGACGCCGAGCCGGTATTACAAATGCCCGTAACGACTCGGGGATGGCTGCTTAAGAAGCATCTCCTGAAAATGGGACGCGACAATGGGTTTCGAAAGATTGGCGATGGCATGTATATGGGTTCATTTACCGCTACTGACTATGTTTCAGAAGATCTCGATCTGCGCATACACTTTGTGCACAGATTTGGCACGTATGGGGCATGCGGCGCAATCGCCGAATCGACTTCGAAACAGCAATACTGGAAAACGGTGCTGCTGGAACTGTCCGATCCCAAGAATGTCCCAGACAAGAGACCAAGAGAAAAAAGACGTAGATGAAGGGGGGGGAAGGTGTGTTTATCCAGAGAAGATCGGGGCCAGATGTACCGATGGGGCAGAGACCCTGTTTCCTTTTTTCAAGATCTTTAGTTGGGCAGCGCCGCTTTTTTCATTTCGCACTAAGAATGAAGGGGTTTTGGCTCTCTTGGGAGAACCAGGGGTCAGGACTCTTTGTTTGGCATTGCAGGTCGTTTTTTTCGCGTGGGCAACGGCGGTTGCGGGGGGCATACAATTCTCGCAGTTGAATCAACAAAACAGGCAGGCAGGATGTCGCCATGTATGACATGTATATGTCACCGCGCAGTCTGCTTAGTGCCTGGTTTCAGAGTATCTGCCGTGATTCTGGATTTTAGACGATGGCAGGCCTGGGACGCGTCACGCAGATGACCGGCCAGGACGGGACCAGCGACTACGGGTACGACACGACCAGCCAGCTGACCAGCGCCGTGCACACGTTCCAGACCAGCGAGAGCTACACCTATGATGTCAACGGTAACCGGACGATGACCGGCTGGCAGACGGGCACGGATAACCGGCTCTTGAATGACGGCACGTACTCGTACGAATACGATAAAGAGGGCAATCGGACGAAGCGAACCAAGACCGCCACCGGCGACGTGACCGAGTACGCATGGGACTACCGCAATCGGTTGGTGCGGGTGACCGAGAAGGATATGATGGGCACAATGACCAAGGTCGTTGAGTACACGTACGATGTGTTCAATCGTCGGATCGCGAAACAGGTCGATACCACGGGTCCGTTCGACATGGCGGACGCGGCGATCGAGCGGTACGTGGTTGACGACATCCACACGGGTCTAGTCTCGCTCGACGGCGGCAACGTGGTGTTGGACTTCACCGACCCGGACGGCGCGGGCAGTCAGCCGATTGCGCTGGCCAAGCGGTACTTGTACGGCAAAATGGTCGACCAGATCCTGGCCCAGGAGGACGTCAGCAAGACGCTTGGCGACGCGGCACGCGTCTTGTGGCCGCTTGTGGACAATCTCGGCACCGTGCGCGACTTGGCCCGGCAGGACGGCACGATCGCCACGCACTACACGTATGACGCGTACGGCAACGTGACCAGCGGCGACACGAGTTTGACTCGCTACCTGTTCACCAGCCGCGAACTGGACACGGAGACCGGTCTGCAGTACAACCGAGCCCGATGGTACGACGCCGAGGTCGGCCGCTGGATCAGCGAAGACCCGTTGGGTTTTGCGGCGGGGGATGGGAATGTGACGAGGTATGTGGGCAATGGGGCGACAAATGGGATTGATCCGAGCGGTTTACTTCCGCCCGGTGGCGGAATGCCGGGAGGGGCGTTCGATCGATATGCCATGGGTATTCACGAGTTGTACCCGGTGCACCCTGGGCACGCGCGCCCTCCGCAAACGCCAGATGAAGAAACTGTGGAGCAGTTTGCCGGTGATGATCCTCATGCCATTCAACAGATTCATGAGTTGTTTTACGTTCTGGACCACACTTGGGTGTGGCCCGTGTGGCCCAATCGTTGCCACGCGTGGTGTGGCGAGTTTCTCAATCAATATGACGTGTATGTTCCGCCACTCAGCCAACTCCATGTCAGATACGTTTTTCCCAGATATGTTGGTTGGGTACTGGGGTGGAAAGACCACGGCGTGATCATAGTTACGGTGAAGGGCCACAGATTCTATCTTGACAAGAGTCTACAGGGTGGAAGCGACTACATCTCATTCGAACCTCGGCGCGATTTGATATACCCAGACGATCCCCGATACGATGATTCCTCAAATGGTACTGAAGGCGATTTGCACCCAGCGATCGATAATCCCGGCGACCCTCGCTGGAATATGTACTATGGTCCCTAACCCGGACGAGCCGGAACCATTAGGAAGTGCACAAGCTTCGCGAAGCTCCAAACGTCCGTTTTAGCCTTGAAATTACGTGGTAAATCGAAGTGTCTGAAAAAGCTCTTGCCATTTTGCGCGGACTTTGATTGGTAAGGGCCTAACGCCTGCCATAGAAACCGCAGTTTTGCACAAAAGAGAATGCGATGACGAATTCTGCCAATCAACCGCATAGTCTCTTAACCGACTCTGGCAGCGATCGCCAGATATCCCAAGAAGGCGAAAGATTGTGCTCGTTGCCGAATAGCGAGGGCTTCGTTCAAGAGTGAGTCGAGAGGCGATGTTAAGCGAACACGACACGATATCAAAACGAGTTTTCGTCACAGTGGCCGCGATTGCAGCCAGTTCGCTGGTTGTTGTCCTCTTTGGGGTTTGGCTACAAGGGCTACCAGGACATCGTCCGTATGCAGCGATTGCGAGCCTCGTAAATATCCGTGGAGCGCTAAGGGATTTCAATGATCAGTATGGTTGCCTGCCCCAAGCAACGGCGACTGATCTCGATAGTGGTGA
>JAJSAJ010000732.1 GCA_024274855.1 Planctomycetota bacterium
ACATTAGCAAAGTCCGTGGCATTCGATTAAGACCTGCGACACGAACTTTCTGGAACAACGATCCTTACCACGTCACGTGGTGTTTGTCACAAAGACAAACACCAAAACGGCACCTCGCAAGCAATCGACCCGCAAACCAGGTCGAAAACAAATCCTTGCACCAGAGGGCGAGGTGGATAGCACTTGACCATCCGTGTGGTTCTCCGACGGCACCAGTATAGACGCCAGACGAACATCATGCAAACGGGGGGGCAATGCTCGATTCGGCTAGAGCTCGTAGACCGTTAGGACCGGCAGATCAATTGTTGTCGCGTTTACTGGAGGGCGTTCGTGCGGCGATCCTCTATTAGCTGCGAGACTGATTCACCCATGGGGCGAGCCCATGGGGGTCTGTACGCAAAAGAGTGCGACACCGTAGCGGCGAGACTGATTCACCCATGGGGCGAGCCCATGGGGGTCTGTACGCAAAAGAGTGCGACAGTTATTGATTGGCGAATCCTTACCCGGTTTCACACCAGATCCGGCAGCACGCCCCCATCACACAGCTTGGGTTTTCCAAACGTCTTCAGTCGATGACCGACCGCATGTGCCAAACTCAGATGGAGTCGGTTATGGGCAATGTTTTTGTACCGGAGCGATCGGCCCATCCGAAACCTCATCCCGCCGCCGACCAGCACAAATGGGATGTTGTTCAGCGTATGCGAGTTCCCCTTCCCCAGTTCGTTGGTCCAGATCACCGTCGTATTGTCCAACAGGCAACCGTCACCGTCGGGCTCAGGTGTATCAGCCAGTTTCTGAACGAGATAGGTCAACTGCTCGCAAAACCACGTATTGATCTTCGTCAACATCTTCTGCGATTCCTTATTGCTATCCGGATGATGGGATAACTCGTGGTGCGATTCGTCGATGCCAATCCACCGCATGTGTGACGAGCCGACGGAGTTCGTGTATTGCAACGTTGCAACTCGCATGAAATCGCAAACCAATCCGTTGACCAGGAGGTCGATCTGCATACGGCTGAGTTTTGGTATGTTGTCGTTCACGTTCTTGACGCCTTTGTCAAGAAAGGGTGTCGGGAACTTGCTTGAATCAATCTGACTTGCCTGCAGCTCCTTTTCCATTTCGCGAACGAATGTCTCGTGCTCTTCCAACAGCTTACGGTCCTCGGCACTGACCATGGTTCGTATTTTTTTCAAGTCCTTGCACACATCATCCAACACGATTTTCAAGCTCTTCTGATCCTGCACCTGCCCATACATGTGTCGCAGCATTTGATAGGGATCATCGATGGGGACCAATGGTTTATTGGGTCCGGCATAGACCATTCGTGTCCAAGGATCCGCACGATGCGGAACCGCGACTCCGAACTCGAGGGACCCGAATCGCGTTTGCGTATCAGCCCGATCTTGAAAATAGTTCTTGATTTCTTGATCGATGGAAAGTCCGCGCGGCCATCCGGCCGGTGTATGCGACCCACCCTGAATATTCCCCGGAAACAGCTCGATTCCGGTCAACAGACAGCTCATCCCTCGCATGTGGCTATCACCATCGCCCCGCACCTTATTACAGATTCCGTTCAGGACAAGTGTTCGGTCCTTAAACGGCTCGAGGGGTGATAGGATCGGTGGCAACTGAAATGCAGTTCCTTGTTCTTTGGGCCAGAACTGTGTTGGCACTACGCCGTTAGGACTGAACATGATAATCAGCCGTTGCTTGCGCCGATTCGGTTTGGCGAACCCCAAGCTTGCCAGATTCCAGATAAAGGGAAGCGTGGCCGTCGTCACTCCAGCTTCTCGGATAAACGTTCTTCGTGTTTGTCGCTGCACCACGGTATTAGCCCCTGTTACCTGGTTTCCAAAAAACGGTCTTATTGATAATAGTGACGAGCAGCTTTTGGACATTGAAATCGGTCTCTTCGAACGACTTGGTCAATTCCTCGAGCGTCTTCGGTCCGTAGGCTGCCAGAGGTTGCTTCACAACACTGTGAAACAACTGTTCAACGAACGTACGATGCACCTCGTCGCTCCGCGCCAGGTACTCGGCCAGTTGGCGAGCGCCCGTGAACGTAACACGTTTTCCCGCAAGTGTGCGGTATGCCCCCGACGCATCGATCGGTCTGTCTTTCTCCCGCTCCCGATAGCGTCCCATCGCATCATAGTGCTCGAAGCTGAATCCAAGCGGATTGATCAATGCATGGCAAGTATTGCACGCAGCCGGCTTGGTCTGCAAGGCAACTCGCTCGCGCGTCGTCATCTTGGAATCAAGCCCTTCATCGAGTGGCGCCACGGCAATGGGGGGCGGCTTGAGTGCTCGACCGACCAGACTTCGCACCACGAAGACACCACGGTGGATCGGCGAGCTTGACTTGTGGTAGGCAAACGTCGCCATCAGAAACGGGTGCGTCAATACCCCAGCTCGCTTCGCGGGATCACAAGTCACTTTGACGAAATCATCGGCAACGGGCACTTGGATGTCGTAGAATCGGGCCAGTGGTTTGTTGACAAACATGGCATCAGACAGCAACAGATTCCGACAATCACCGTCGCCACTCCAGATCACATCATCCAGGAACAAGTCCAACGATGTTCGCAGATCAGACGCTAACACCGAATCGAATTCGGGAAAAAGTTTCTTGTCCTTCGCCAAGTTCTCGGCCCGATCATAATCAAGCCAATGGTGGAGGAAATAACGAAGCTTGGCTCGGGTGCGTGGATCCCGCACCATCCGCTTGGCCTGACGGGCCACCTGCTCGGCCGTACGCAATTTCCCCTGAGACGCAGCTTGCCACAGCACGGAATCGGGCAGTGAATCCCAGAGCCCGAGTGCGATTCTGGAAGCCACATCATAGTCGTCCGGCGCACCGGAACGAATTCCAGGATAGAGAAATCGAGGCGACTTCAAAGCCAGAAGGACCACACGTTTAACCGCGGACGACAAATCGGCCGATTGTTTGAATTGCCGGTCCACAAAAAACTGCTTCTGCTCAGCCGACAGCTGCCGACGAAATGCAAGACTGACGAACCGATAGCAAAAGTCTTTCAGCCGAGCCTGCCGCTTCGGATCGTTTTCCTTACAACCGGACAACAAGACCAAACGTGCCACCACTTTGTTTGCCACCTCGATCGCCGCATACGTCGTCGCCTGGTCCCACGACTTCGAAACCGATGTGCCACGCTCGTATCCAACACTACTGTCATCCGGCGGAAACTCGGTATCGACCACCAGTCTCCATGGGAATCCGACAGGAGAAAGGTTTCGTTCGGGAATGATCTCGCGAGCTTTGTGAGGTGGTTGCCACTGCAACGATATCGACGCAGTCTTCTCCTTGAACTTGAAATAGTCCAGTCGAAGATAATACGCTCGGCCACCGAGCAATCGAATGGTGGCGGAATGTTCCGTCTGATCTCCCGACCGGACCCATGCATCAACCAATGGTTTCGTTTTGTCATTAATCCACAATTTGGCTCCGTTTTCCGTCTTCACGCAGAACGTATAGTCGCCAGTATCTTCGGCGATGATCCCACCTTGCCATTGGATGGAAAACTCGGCCTTACCGATCTTATCCGCGTCCGGGCTGCTTTCACCAAAGTCAAACGCGACGCGCGAATCGACACGTTGAAAGACCTTTTTGTCTCCGCGAAAGTTCTTCGCCTTATAGTATCGGCCCTGCAGTCCGCGTTGCTTGTCCGGCGAGCGATCGCCTGCAAATCGTGCGAGCAAATCGGTCACGGTGTTCTTATACTGTCGAACGGTCAGACGAGCGAGCGCGACCGATGGATGCTCGATCTTCGCTCGCTGGCTGGCGTTATAAAACGTGTCGAATATATACTTCGCAACGCGCCGTGCGTGCTCTGCCTCACATCGCTCCGGATCGTCCTCAGGCATGGTCCCGTCAATAATCTCGAACAGCTGTTCCAGTGATTGCTGGCCGCCAATGGGTTCCGAATAATGCTCATCGACACCTTGGCCTTTTGCCCCATGGCACTCAGCACACTGCTCCTGATAGATCTTCTTGCCGGACACCTGCTGGTCCGATGCGGCAAGACTGGAAGCCAAGAGACCGATAAGCCCCATCGCAATCAACAGTCGGATCGATGATTGAAACCACAAGACCCGAGGGACAACGCGAATGTCAATGTGTTTAGCCATGGCAACTCAACAAATCCTGACGATGTTTTGGATTCCCAGTACAACCGCAAGATTCGAGCAAGGAGATCGAGACACGGGGAATCAAGCGATGACTTCCAGGTATCGTCGCCCGCCGAGGCGGATATGTCAAATTCGCCCCCCAAAGGGAGCGTGGACCTCGGCGGCCACCTGCTAGCGGGAGATGCCTGCGGTTGTCGGGGGGAGGGCCCGTCCGCTACAATCAGCCTTTAAGTCCCCTTTGCCTCCTGAGACCGATCCCGCTCACGCTGACCAGTCCGTCTGGTAGCGGATCCATTTAGCCCTTAGATTCGTTCCGGGAACGATCATTGACGTTAGTATGCTTATAGGGCAGAAATTGATCATTTTGAGTCAGTTTTAGCGACCAACGGGAGCGGGTTCTTACGATCCGAGCGGTAGAAGCGCAGTGGTCCGAGATCCTGCCTCGTTTGAGTCTTAGTTGGTAGGATGCGCGTGCCGTGTGCGCATCTTTATCCGACGGACCTCCAGGTCCGCCGAATAAACGGACGTGAACGTCCGTTCGACAATACGGGTAGTGGCTCCGCCACTTGGGTTGCGGGCAAAGCCCGCATTAAAAATACAGAAGGCCTTTCGCGGAGAACTGCATATTATGGGAACGGGTAACCGCCGGAACCGGTCCGAAACGAACAAGGGCATTGAGCTGCGGCAACCGATGTTGGCAGCTTTCTTGGGCTGGCTGTTACCCGGTGCCGGGCACCTGTACCAGGGTCGCTACGGCAAAGGTGTTCTGTTCATGGTCTGCATTTTGACCACGTATTTTTTTGGGCTGGCAATGGGTGGCGGGCACGTCGTTTACGCGTCCTGGAAACCGAATGACAAGCGATGGCAGTATTTTTGTCAGCTCGGTGTCGGCCTTCCGGCCCTTCCAGCGATTGCTCAGGCCCGCCGTGCCGATGCCGGGCGTCCGCTGCTCATGGGCGGAATCATGGCACCACCGAACCGAAGACCGACTGACGGGAACCCGGACGAGCTGGCCAAGTGGCACAGGGACTACAATTCCCTGTTTGACTTGGGGACAGTCTATACGATGATCGCCGGGCTGCTCAACGTGCTGGCAATCTATGATGCAATGTCTGGCCCGGCTTTACCCGAGCACGATTCGGATGAAAAGAAGCATCCTCCGGACAGCAAGGAATCTGTTTCCTGAAAACGTTCGACGCTTGAGCCAGCCACGGCTCGCACCATTCGTGACAATTTCATGTAACTAGCTGGAGACTGGGAGTCGAAATCGTGCATTTCCCAACATTGCTGGCCGCCGGGCTTCACAATCAGCTATGGTACAGCGTCCCATTAATCGTATCGATCAGCCTTGTTTACAGCGCCACGCGCCACGAGCAGATGAATCACATTCTGCGACATGCCTGGCACACGGGCGTCTGGATCGTCGGGTTCATGGCCATCATTATGGCCATCCTTTGCGTCGTCTCATGGGCCCTTTAAAACGTGGATAACCGTGCGTGCAATAGCTGCCGGCCCCTCGGGGCACGCAGAAGCAAGGCCCGCGATTTACAACACGCACGATTCGCTCAGTGGACAGTGCTTGCCGGCCGCCGAGCTCGGAGTCAACGATGAGAATTTTGACCTTGGGAGGCGGCACGGTCGGTACCTGGATCGCCGATCTTCTTTGTCGCTATCGACACAGCGTGACGGTTGTGGATATTGACCCGGTCCACACCAAACGGATTAATGACGAGCTGGACGTACGCGCTATCACAGGCTCAGCGTCCCAATCGTGTATTCTTTTTCAGGCCGGCGTTATGAATGCCGACCTTTGCCTGGCAGTCACGGGAAACGACGAAGTCAACCTGGTCGGAGCCAGTATGGCCAAGGCCATGGGCGCTCGGCGCAGTGTCGCTCGAGTGTACGCACCCGTTTTTCGCGATTTGAGCACATTCGATTATCAACAGCATTTTGGCATTGATCGGCTGTTGAGTCTCGAACATCTTTCCGCGGGCGAACTTGCTCGCAATATCCGAAATCCCGGATCGGTGATCGTAGAAAACTTTGCTCGAGGACAACTCGAAGTTCAAGAGGTCGTAATTCAGAACGAGACATCGGTTGTTGGATTACCGCTTAAACAGCTCGGACTGCCCAAAGGCATCCGCGTCGGCTCGATTTATCGCGAGGGACAGATTTGGATTGCGGGGGCGGACGCTGTAATCAAATTGCACGACCGCATCACGTTGATCGGCCGGCGCGAGGACATTGACGAAGTCAAAGGACTGTTTCAACAGGGCCCTATTGTCACCCAAAACGTGGTCATTGCAGGTGGTGGCGAAACAGGATACCACTTGGCGCAGACGCTGGAGAGTGAACACTTCCACGTCATGCTAATGGAAGAATCGTCCGAGCGATGCGAGTTTCTGGCCAGCAGTCTTCAGCGAGTCACCGTGGTGCATGCTGATGCAACGCGCCGCTCCATTCTCGAAGAGGAGCGGGTTGGCAGCGCGGACGTGTTCGTGGCCTGCACGGGCGACGACGAAAACAATATCATGGCCGGCGTCGAAGCGCGTGAAATCGGGGCAAAAAAAATCATGGCCATCGTCGGGCGCCCGGACTATGCCAATGTCGTTGGCAAACTGGGGATCGATATTGCCGTCAGTTAACGAGATGTGATGGCTCGGCAAGTCTTCGGGTTCTTGAACTCGGGAGCCGTGATTTCGCGCACGACGCTCCCGGGCGGTAATATCGGGGTCTATGAAATCGAGGTAACCGAGGGCTGCGAGGCGACGGAACACGTGCTGGCCAATTTACGTTTGCCGGCCCAGTGCCTCATTGCCGCTCTCTTGCGCGGCGATTTCGTTCGAGTTCCCGGCGGAGACGACCGATTGCAACCAGGCGATTCCGTCATTGCCCTGATCGAAGATTCCGCCGTCGAAGATATGTTGCACTTCTTCCGATTCGCAAATCGATAAGGACCGGCGAATCAATTGCGAACTGCCTCTCGACAACCAATTCAATGCTGCTTCTTAAGGCCAGGATACTTAGGTGCGCCACCTAAATACGGGTAGCGATCGAACTGGTCGCCACCACCCACAACACGAGGGTCTTTCGAGATTCTTAGCTGCTCGGTCAACTGATCCGACAACTTACGACGAACGCCGGCGTAGTCCAAATTCGCAGCCACGTTACGCAACTGGTCGGGATCCTTCTTAAGATCGTACAGTTCTTCCGCCGGCCGCTTTCCGAACGCCAGGTCGTACAGTTTCCGGTGTTGCCGATCCTTGTCGGCATTGTCAACCATGTAGGTCTTGGTCGGGCCGTTGTCGCAATCACCGTACCAGGAACCGGGAAACGTCGCGTCTTCGTACTTGGGCGTGCCGGCCGGCCATCGTTCTGGTCGAAAATTGCGAATATAGAGGAAATCGTGCGTGCGAATGGCACGACATGGATAGCCGCCCATGTCCGGTTTTTCCTGAGCCGGACAGTGTCGCTCTTTGCCAACCAGCGTGAACTTCCTCGAATCGTCAATCTGTCCCGATCGATCGCTGCGCAACAAATTCACGATACTTCGTCCAGTCATATCTTCTGGAACCTGGACACCGGCGACCTCGAGAAATGTCGGTGCGAAATCAGTGAAACTGACGAAATCGTCAACGACGCGACCGGCATGGACTGTTGACGGCCATCGGATGGCTAACGGCATTCGAGTACCACTATCGTACAGGTTACTCTTACAGCGCGGAAACGGCATTCCATTATCGCTGGTCATGATGACCAGTGTATTGTCCAACTGCCCGCCCTTGTGCAGCAGTTGCATTGCCTTGCCAACCGCTCGGTCAAACCGTTCAACCTCAAAATAGTAGTCTGCCACATCACTTCGCACGACGGCGGAGTCCGGGAAGCACTTCATCAAGGCGATTTTATCCGCATCCATGCCGGAAGCGACACCTGCCCCCTTCTTGTAGGGACGATGGGGATCGAAACTGCCAAGCCAGAAGCAAAATGGCTTGTCCTGATCTCGGTGAGTCAGAAACTGCTGAAAGTCTTTGTAGCGTTTTCCAGCCAGGTTACGTCCTTTTGTCGCCGGACGTCCCGGCCCCCAGCCCTTGCCACAGAACCCAACCGAGTAACCGTTCTTCTCAAGAATCTCTGGATACGTGCGGAACTCGTCCGGAAACACCGACCAAAGATCCGCCCCGGCCTTTAACCGCCAATGCCATTGGCCCGTCAAGACCGCGCCACGCGACGGCGTGCATGAAGGAGACGACACATAGGCGTTACTGAACAATGCACCTTCACGTGCAATTCGGTCGAACGTCGGTGTCTTGACAACCGGATCGCCGTACGCACCGGCGTGAGGCCAGCTCCAATCATCCGCAATCGCGAACAAAATGTTTGGCCGCGGTTCCGCAGCGCGAACCGACGCGGCCGCTATCAATGCGATTATCAGTGGCAAGACCAAGTGGCGCGATGAGCAATGCAACGTCATGGTGGGGATCTCCGAGAGCCAACACGGCGGGATGGAACAACCAGGGGCAAGAACACGAGTCGGATACATCTGATACCTGTTTTCGGCTCTCGCCGAGCATTTGTCAACGGTTGGCGGTGGCAAACTGCGGGCAATTTACGTTTCGCGCACTTCGTCGCGACCTGGTGCTCCGCTGTTTTCCTAACGGGAACCGGCCGACGATCGCGGTGAGCAAACGATTTCTGCTACAATGGACGAGCCGATCATTGAACGATAAACGTAGCCGTTCACGCCGCTGGGGTCTGACGCAATTTTCGGCGGAGAAAGCGTTTCTTTACACGAACACATTTTGTCGCCGAAAATGGGTCTGACCCCTTGGAAGCGAGCTGGCGGCCTACATTCCGTGAACGGTTACCGATAAACAGCTTGATAAAGGTACCACCAATGCTCTCCATGTCTTCTTCAAAACAACTGTCCCAGTGGTTTTGTATCAGCGTGGCGTTTTCGATTGTGCCCCTGTTCGTGGCTGCGGACTGGCCCATGTACCGCGGCAACGCGGCTCGCACGGCACAGAGATCGCGGAGCCTGACGTTGCCCCTGACCTTAAAGTGGCGGCACAGACCCAAGCAGCCTCCTCAACCTGCCTGGCCACGCAGCCAACGAATGCAATTTGATCGAGCGTACCACGCCGTCTCAACCAAAAACCGTGTCTTGTTTGGCAGCTCGGCTGACGGGGCCGTTTACGCCCTAGACAGCAAATCTGGCAAGGTACAGTGGCAGTTTTTCACGGAAGGACCCGTTCGGTTTGCGCCTGCAATTTGGCAAGATCGCGCGTTTGTGGCAAGTGACGACGGATATCTCTACGCGTTGCGTTTGAGTGAC
>JAJSAJ010000733.1 GCA_024274855.1 Planctomycetota bacterium
ACCCCGACCAGGACTCGAACCTGGAACCTACGGCTTAGAAGGCCGTTGCTCTATCCAATTGAGCTATCGGGGCGAATCACGTTACTGGATTCAAGGAACAGTCGCCGAACACGTACGTGTGGTGTCAGCGTCACGAGAAATAGTACTTGAAGCGCTGCTTCAATGGTAGACCGTCACGGGTGGAAAACAGAACCAGACTCACCCACGACAAGTGTGGCAAGCCGGTGGCATTGGATAAGGCGATACACAGCTGTCACAGGCCGCATAGAAGAAAAAGTGTGGCATTCTGCCCCAAGGCCGTGGCAAAATGCCACGGTCCCGACAACGATCTCACCGGGCGAGTCCGGAAGCCATTCGACAGCTATTTCACTGCCAACAGTTCGGTTTCTGCATTGTCGTAACAGATGAAAACCTGATCCGGATGGGGCGCGGCGATTATGGCAATCGGAGCTGCTCGACGATTCGATCCGCCCAACGTCTCAACAAAACGGCCTGTCTGATGCTTGAAGATGCGAATGGTCCGGCCATCGGCCACCAGCAATCGATCCCCTTTGGTCAAGCCGCACTTGGTATTCTGGGTCGCTTCGCAAATGTCCTGAACTCGATAGCCGTCTCTCGCATACCGCAAGCCGCACACATTATCGTCGCACCGGATCACAAAATACTCGGCGAACTCATCGGCAGGCAAGTAAATCTGACGGATCGGACTCGTGACTCGAACGAATTCAACCGAAACGCCGCGGCTCATGACAACCAGACAATCCTGCCAACCCAACAGCACGTGCGTCCGAGTCGCCGCCAACGGCACTGACTGATCAGTAGCAAATGGCGGGTCGAGCATATCCGGAGGTAATGCCACCATGTGAGAACCGATCAGCCTTTTGTCCCGGTCCGAAACGCGCAAGACCAAACTGCGTGGCTCTAGGTCAACGAGCCCAAGATACGGAACGTCTTGCCCAAACACCGCAGAGCCTGGGGCGAATCGGGCCAACCAGCCGCCAGAAGCTCAATCGCCCGCTGTGAGTCGTTCATTTTCGTCTCGGCCAGGCAGGCTGCTTCAACAAAGTCACGATTACTCACGTGTTTCTCAATGGCCTGATTGTAGGCTGCGCTCGCCTGCTCAATATTGCCCAGTTTTTGATGCAGATCACCGATTGTCTCAAACCGGCCGCATTCGCGGTAAATGTCAATCGCCGCGGTTACCAGACCTCCCTGTTCAAAACACCGCGCCGCATCAAGTGGCCGCTGCAGTCGATCGCGATAGACAACGGCCGCTTCCCGAAAATGTCCGCCCTCACTCAGCGCCGAGGCTGCGGATGTGAGATCGTCCAGCAAATGGGCGAATATGTACGCTGCTCGCCAGTGCCTCCCCAGCGACATCTCGCGATTTGCCAGGTCCCTGTATCGCCGGCGCAGTCCTTGATACCGCTGGTTAGATACGGTCCACGGGTCCGCCGGCCCGGTACCGGAAAACAGCTTCCAGTTGAAATTGACGTCCCGTCTCGGCAACCGACTTGAGGGTGCGGCCGTGCCCCGGTGCGCAGTCTCGCCTCGACGACCAGATGAACCGGCAAGCGGCAGGGCATAACGCAGACCCTCATCTGGGTCGGCATCCAGCAATCGCATCAGCCGATCAATTTCCTTGTCGCGTAATCGTCCCGGCGCGAGGTCTTTTTCCGCGGCTCGCTTTCTCGGCCGAATTCCAGTCAATCGTCTCCAGATCCTCGTCAGCCAGCTTGCGCCAGCTTTGCTGTCTGACTGACCACGACCGAGTGCACGCTTTCTCGACCGGCGCGACGGCAGACGCGGCAGGCCGGAAGTGACCGGGTCGATGGTACCGATATCTTCTCGGCCAGACGATAGGACCTCATCCGCCGATAAAGACTGTTCCGGCTCAACCGAAACCAGGCGTCGACCGTGAGCAATTCCGGCCTGAGCCCAGTTCCAATCCGTCGGGTTCTCCGTCGGCATCTGCAACAAATCGACGATGTTCAAAGTATCCTGTTCACCGAATCGAACAAGTCCGAGAACCGGGTGAAACACGTACAGGTCATTCACGCCATCGAGGAGGTCCGCGATTTCCGAATCGTCGACTGGTGGATCAAGTTGTGCATCGACCGGCAAGAACAAGCGATCGGCAATTTGGGCATATTGGTGGCACCGGCGTGACGTTTCGGGTAGACCGTCCCCGGACAAGGTAACCATCACACCGGCGGGTCTACTCTCCTCGGCCGATTCGGGCAGAACATACAGAGTCATCGAATCCAGATCGACATTCCAACGCAGCATTTCCGCAAGCCACTCGGTCGTGTCGCTACCAGGAATGAACGAGGCCTTGACCGGGCGACAGCATTTCGGATCATATCGAATAGTCAGGGGGCATCGCATCATGACAAGCGCTCAATATACGGAAGAATGACTTCATGAAACACGGCCTCGGCTCCGTCGCGAACATACTCAGGTTGATCTCCGCAGAAATACTGCTTTCCCCAACATCTTCCATCTGAGCACCAACCTGCAACAAGACCGTCGG
>JAJSAJ010000734.1 GCA_024274855.1 Planctomycetota bacterium
CCAATGCGGGAATGCTCTCCTCGGGACTCCCGTTCACCAAAGAGCAACGCAATACGCTGCAAACCTGGATGAACGAGATCTACGGCGTTTTCAAAGGCCATGTTACGGCCATTCGCGGCAAGAAGCTGAAGAAGCCGATCGACGAGCTTGCCGGCGGGCGTGTCTACACGGGAAAACAGGCACTCGAACTCGGCCTGATCGACAAGATCGGTGGTCTCGATGACGCGATTCAATTTGCGGCCAAGCAGGCTAAAATGGATAAGTACGATGTTCGCATCGTTCCTCGCACAAAAACGTTCATCGAGCTGTTGATGAGCGACCTGAAGGGCGATGACGATGATAACACAACGTTGTCATTACATATTGAAACCGTTCTGAATCGGCGAGGATCGTTGCTACAGGCGGCCGCTCCCTACTTGAAGGGACTCGAGCCGACGCGGCTCCGTAGCGTTCTGTTGGCACTCGGACAACTGCAGCAACTGCAGCGTGAAAGCGTCATCCTGGCGATGCCGCCCATCGATATCCGCGATTGACCCTAGTCGCCATATGCAGTCAGACGTAAACAGCCGGGCAAGCTGGACTCGATATCCAAGCTCGCCCGGCTGGCGTTTTTGTTGTATCTGTCCATCATTGAAACAGCACGACCGTAACACGGCAAAGATTGAGACAGGAGCAAACAGAGAACAAGCCCTCGGCTACTCTCTATTCAAATCGTCTTGCATTTGCAATCGGCATACTAGGCTTTGTCTCAAGACCCGGAGAAACAGTGTTTCCGGGAGGGCGAAGCGCATCCGGGAGGGCGAAGCTCCTGCTGAGCCTCTTGTTTTGTTGGCCAGCACGGCTCGGCAGGAGCCTCGCCCTCCCGTTTTGAAACAAAGCCTAGGCAGACACACTACTTCAGCTCGGTCACGCCGGGAATTGCGACAGGGTAGACCCCATCAGGACCCGGCTTCACTGGCGGTTTTGACTGGAAGTCCGGGTTTTCCGGCCCCAGCGTATGCGTCGACTTGACCACTTCATCCCAGCTCATCTGCTGGCCCGTATAGGCGACCATGCGGCCGGCGATCGCAATCAGCGTGCTGTTGACCATATACTTCCCGTTGTTGATCGGTTGGCCCGATTCGATGGACCGGAACAAGGCCTCATGTTCCAGATCGTACATGGTCTTTTTCTTGCCCTCGAACTGCCAGTTCGTTTCACCCTCGATCTTGTGTTTGATGATCTGCGCTCGGCCTTTCGTACCGATAATCAGATCCGACACGTTGTCGAAGCAATGCTTTTGAGCGCGGCCAATGCCATACATCCGCACGCCGTTCGCGTACTCGTAAACGATTGAAAAATGGTCGAACACGTCGCCATACGTGCGGCGTTCCGCAACCGTTTTCTCATCGTCTCCGAAAACGGCACGTGCCGACGCCGCTCGCCCACCTTGACCATAGACGCGTACGGGCGGTTCGTCCTGCATCAACCAGGCCCCTTTGTCCATGCTGTGGATCAGCGATTGGAGGATATCGTCTCCGGAAAGCCAATTGAAGTGATACCAGTTTCGGAACTGGTAATCGATTTCGGACAGTCCGGGGCGAGGTGAGGTCAAGTGGTAGGGCGATCGCATATAGTTTTCCTGGATCGCCACGATGTCGCCGATCGCACCGTCCTGAACGCGTTTAATAGTCTCACGGACGCCCGTGTCATAACGCCAGCAAAGTCCCGAAACGACGGCCAGACCTTTCTTCTTGGCTTCTTCACATGCGGCGACAACTTTGTGTACATGAGGCACGTCAACGCCGTGCGGTTTCTCGAGAAAAACATGCTTGCCCGCCGTGATCGCCGCTTGAAGATAGTCTGGATGATAGCGGCTTGCACAGGCGATTACAGCAACGTCAATGTCACTATCAATCACTTTTTGGTATGCGTCAAAACCAACGAACTGGTGGTCCTTGTCGACAGCAAATTGGTCGGGTTTCACGGCCTTCAGGTTCCGAACGGCCGCCGCCATCTTGTCCTCGAAAATATCGGCCATGGCAACCAGCTTGATGTGTTTGCCCGCATTCATTGCGTTCACTGCCGCTCCGGAACCGCGCCCCCCGCATCCAACCAGCCCGATCTTGATCGTGTCGCTTCCTGCTGCGTGGACAGATCGCTGCAGGACCAGTCCGCCGGCCACAGCGGCGCCGACCGAAGCTGTCGTTTTCAGAAACTCGCGACGTGATGGGGCACTGTGGTTAGACGACGGTTCTCTCTTGGACATTGTCACTCCTCCTGGCCAGCGGGCCGAACTTTTCGTGCAAGTCGGGCGTTCACGCGATCAACCGCAGCTGATCGTGACACTGTGGCATTGCTCGAAGGTTCTCACCGTTGGCCGTATCAATTTGCCAACATGCGAACGGTTCTCGACACGATGCGTGCTGCCGCCGGATGATCCAAAGAGCAAAGCAATAGTTCACTTCGATCCAGCCGACAGCCAACACGGACGGTCAAACTTCCTCCTAACATACCCGCTCTTCCCATGAGAATACAGCAGGCTGTGTCGAGACGGCCAAAAAAGTGTCTGCTATACGCTTATACGCTGAAAAGGTCCGGACGTGTCCTCACGAGTCAGGGCATCGGACCACTGCGGATCACCAGCCCGCCTTCGGAAGCCGCCTGCTTTAGCCGGCGGAGCGTTCACACAGTACACCTAAGCGAGAATCACCTGCCCGCCTTCGGAAGCCGCCTGCTTTAGCCGGCGGAGCGTTCACACAGTACACCTAAGCGCGGATCACCTGCCCGCCTTCGGAAGCCGCCTGCTTTAGCCGGCGGAGCGTTCACACAGTACACCTAAGCGAGAATCA
>JAJSAJ010000051.1 GCA_024274855.1 Planctomycetota bacterium
CCCCATGGGTGAATCAGTCTCGCAGCTAAGGAGGATCGCCGCACGAACGCCCCCCAGTAAATGCGACAACAATTGATTCGCCGGCCCTAATCGGGACAAGAAAGGATGATGAGAGCAGCATGACCATAAGGAGCTTCTTGATGAGAGCGTTTTCAGGTTTACTGGTGTTGGTGCTGAGTGGTGTACTGACGTTGACCTGTTCGGCTGCCGAATTGCCGAGCGGTTTGATCGAGTGCGAGACAGCGACTGGGGTCATCGTGGGCTACCAGGACACACCGCTGTTGCCATGGACGGGTAACAAATACCATGTCCATGATCCGGAGCGGCCATTCCCGCGTATCGTGAAACCGGCACCTGTTGACTCGACGTCTGTTTCCGGCGCGCCATCCGATGCGATTGTCCTGTTCGACGGCAAGAACCTGGACTCGTGGAAACCATCATCCTGGCGAGTGGTCGACGGATACGTTCAGGTTGGGAAGAAGCATGAGTCTCTGGAAACGAAACACGCCTTTGGTGATTGCCAACTGCATATCGAGTGGGCTGTGCCGCCGGTGCCGAGCGAGAACTTCATGAACAGAGGCAACAGCGGTGTGATCCTCATGGGGAAATATGAGGTTCAGATCTTTGATTCGTGGTCCGGGCATTCCCGCCAAATCTATCCGGATGGGCAGGCGGCATCGATTTACGGGCAAACGCCACCTTTGGTCAACGCGTGTCGCAAACCGGGTCAGTGGCAAGCCTACGACATGGTGTTCCGAGTTCCGGTTTTTGACGGTGCGAAGCTAGTGAGTCGGGGGGTGCTGACCCTATTTCACAATGGAGTGCTCGTTCAGTTGAACCAACCGATTATGGGGCCGATGGCACACCGCACGATTTTGCCTTACAAGCCGCATGCCGCTAAACTGCCCCTGGTACTGCAGGGGCATGGATGTCCGGTCCGGTTCCGCAATATCTGGATCCGCCCGCTGAATCTGTCGTCAAATGAATAGTTGGGGCTGATACACAAGACATAAGGTACTCTGGTCTTGGCAGATACCTGCTCGCCCGAAATCAGTCAGAACGCATCTTGTCGCCGAAAATGGGTCTGACCCCTTGGAAGCGAACGGCGGCCTACATTCCGTGAACGGTTACGAACCGTCCATCATGGCGGCATGGACGATGCCGGCGTGATAGCTGCGCGCGGTCACGGCAGCGTGCGCCGGTTGTCACGGTGCTGACTTGCCATTTCGATCAGCCAACCAACGTGCAACGATGCGTTGTGCGGGTTGCGGTAATGACACGATCAAACATCGGCCATCGGTATCGTAGGCAACTTGGCCCAGTCCGCCCGCCTGAGCGAACCGTGCCGTGCCGACATGGTCTCGCAAATTGGTAAGCAGCGACTCGATCTCAGCCTCGTTTTTCGGAGGCGTTTTCAGCACGTAGAACTCGGTCTCGGGATGGGCGTCCAGCCAGGCTTCTGTGGTAATCTGAATCGTCTCTTTGTCAAACAGACGATATCCCAGTTTCTGGGGCCGCAGCCACTGTTGCAAGAGTTGTTCCAGTGGCATTTTCCGGCCCTCGAGGTGTGTCTTGGTCGAGGGGAGCCAGCCTGTCGGCGCAACAGCGCACCAATTCACCAATAAATTGGCGTCGATTTTCGCCTGCAGGAACTGCAAAGCGTGTGAGACATGCACCGTGCCGCCGAAGGTCACGGTTATCGGCCGAGCTAGGTCCTTGGCCGCCTGTTGGAACGCCGGCTTTATGTCGATCAGCTCTTTCGGGACTTCGGTGCGTGGCAACAAACCTCGGGTGACACGCAACCGGTCCAGAAATCTGGCGACTTGAAAGTGGGTGCTCGCGTCTTGATCGATGACAAAGCCTGTTTCGTTCGTCGTGATCCGACCTTGTCCACCAGCATCTTGCCACCGAGTCGGAGCCACAAAACGTGTGATCTGAACAGCCAGAGCCTGGAGTTTCGTCGGGTCCGGTGCCAGATCCAGCACCGTGTATTGCCTTTGGGTCACTTTGGGGTCGACTGCATCCTGGGTCGTGAATACGATCTGATCCCCGTCGAGTCTCATGGCCAATTCATGGGCCTTCAGCGCAGCTTGGACAGCTTGCTGCACGGTAACGCCTCGCGCGTCAATGGTCAGTTTCGTTTCCGTGTCCAGCCCAGCGGCCTGAATCGCATCCAGATCCAACGTGATGGGAATGCCGGTCATGTTGCTGACGAAGTCCGCGAAATTGGACAGCGGCACGCTTTCGAATTCAATCGAGATCAAGACGACTGCAAGTCTTGCCTTGACATCTTCGCTGGGGGGCGATGGCGTCGTCACGGGCGACGCCGGTTTTGGGGGCATCTTGGAATCCGGAATTGTCGGTGGCGTGGCCGGTTCCGGTGCTGGCGACGCTTGACCGGCGGGGGTTTTGGGCGGCGCGGGCGGCGCGTCGGAAGGCCGTGTTTCGCCGACTGGTTCTGAAGCCGGTGCTGGAGCATCTGGTTCAGGTGCCATTGGCTGGGAATCGTTTGGTGGTTCGGGCGAGGGCAATGCCGGCGATGGCGGTTGTCCGTCGGGTGGCGACTTGGGTTCGTTTGCTGTTGCGTGATCGGTGGTCGTACTGTCCGGCTCCGCATCGGTCGGCGAGATTTCAGGCTGGGTGTCCGCCGGTTGGGCGTTGTTGGAAGAGACTTTCGAGTTACCCATGGTTGAGGGCTTGGAATGGGGGCTCATGCTCTTGGCTATCAGGCTGACGACCGCGATCGCCAGAATGATGCCGAGCAGGGCGGCGGCAGCCAATAGCCCCCATTTGCGGACTCGTTGCGCGGTTGGCGACGCCCACTGGTTGTCCGGCAGCATTGGACCGGTCGGTGCGTGCGGTGGGCCGTTTTGAGCGACTGTGGGAGGTGGCGGAAAGTCACCTCGAAAACGTTGTTTGCGTTCGGACTTTTGCGGTTCCGCGGCAGCGGGAGGCGAACCGATTTCGGCTGCGGAGCCGCTGCCGGAGTCTGAGCGACTATCGGCAGTGTCCGGCGGCGGAGTGATCAGGACCATGCTTCCGCATTTCGGGCAGGCCAGAATTTCCCCAATTGCCGAAGCCTTTCGCACTCGCAGCCTCGACTGACAGGTTGTACAAACAATCGAATATGGTTTCACGAAACGGATCCTACCTGATTTCGTTTGGTATGCCCCAATCTGTCGGTCACCAAATGGCGAATCGCCCATCCGGCCGGCCACGACCCCACCAGTATGTCGTGGTACATGACGGCTAGTCCAGTGTACCACTTGAGCTACTGCAGTCGAAACGGTGGTGGCAGAGTGTAGGCATTTCGCTTTGCCGCATCGCGTGTCGTGATCAGTATGATCTGTTTATCCGGGTTGTCTGGATCGGGGCCGACAACCCA
>JAJSAJ010000735.1 GCA_024274855.1 Planctomycetota bacterium
CCAGGCCGAGGCGAGTCAAGTGCCGGTCGATACGTCGGCCAGTCCCGACGAACCCAGTCCCGACGAACCCAGTCCCGACGAACCCAGTCCCGACGAACCCAGTCCCGACGAACCCAGTCCCGACGAACCCAGTTCCGACGAACCTAGTTCCGACGCGGCGAGCCCAGACAAGGCGAGCCCAGATGGGGCGAGCGAGGAGAAGCAGTCAGAGGATACGTAGGTTTCGGCCGAAACTGCGGGTGGTGCTGAGCACCAAGTCGTGATTGTTAAGCTGTGTCATTTAGTGCGTTGTCTCCTGATACGGCCGTTTCAACGCAGGCAATGGGCCTGTCTCTTGCCCATTGGGATATTCGTAGATCGGGTATTTGATACGACCCCACCGGTTCTGAGCGGTGGGGTCGTTTTTTTCGCTACGGTCGGAAACGCACGTACAGTTGTCGCACGTCGTTTCCTGGACGGTAACCTGCAGTAGCCGATCGGGTTTCGACGATAGCTCTTGTGTTACTAAGTTCAAAGATCGTCAGGGTTTTGCCAAAGTTCGAGCGACCGACGGGATCGAGCCAATGGGGTCCGAGCGGTAGTTAGGATTTGGTTAGTGGCCCTGCCGCCCTGCGACTCCAGTATTCCGATTCGACTACAACGAAATGCGACGACTATGCCTGCAATCAATCGCTCCGATTCCAATTCCAGGTCTGATACGCCACCAGCATCCCGGCGGGCGCGCCGAGATGAGACGGCTCTCCAGACGCCCCTGGAGACGTACTTGCGCGAAATCAACGAGACGGCACTCTTGTCGGCTCAGGATGAACAGGAGCTGGCGGGCCGCATTGCCGACTGAGATGCTCGGGCACGAGACCGCATGGTGCGCGCCAATTTGCGTCTGGTTGTGAACATTGCGCGAGGGTACACCGGGAAGGGGTTGAGTCTGCAAGATCTGATCGAAGAGGGGAACCTCGGGTTGCTGCGGGCGGTGGAGGGGTTTGATCCGGAGATGGGAACACGGTTCAGTACGTACGCCAGCTACTGGATCAAACAATCAATCAAGCGAGCCTTGATTAACTCGGCCAAGACCATTCGCATTCCCGCCTACATGGTCGAGCTGTTGTCGAAGTGGCGCCTAGCCAATGCGAGGCTCAGTGAGGAATTAGGACGTACGCCGACGCCCTAGGAAGTGGCGCGCGTGCTGGGACTGCCTCGGAAAAAACTGCCGATTATCAAGAAAGCGATTCGAATCTATAACTCAACGCCCCAAACCGACCAGGCAGAGGCCGGTTGGTCGCTCGGCGAAATGGTCATGGACGAACGCCGAAAGTCCCCCGAGGAAGAACTGGTCGAGCACGATGCGTTGAAGCATGTGCTGGGAATGCTCGAAACGATGGACACGCGCGAGGCAACTGTCTTGCGAATGCGTTTTGGCCTGAATGACACAGAACCGCATACGTTGAAAGAGATCGGCCAGCAGCTTGGGTTAACTCGCGAACGGGTCCGACAAATTGAGACTGAGGCACTGAACAGACTTGCTGACAGTCTGAAGGACCCTCGTGAGCGAGAATTGAAGAGTCGGGTCTTCGGTTGATCCGCCGCTGGGGTCTGACGCAATTTTCGGCGGAGAAAGCGTTTCTTCGCGCGAACGCATTTTGTCGCCGAAAATGGGTCTGACCCCTTGGAAGCGAACCGGCGGCCTACGTTCCGTGAACGGTTACATCTTGCCGAAGTTGCCGGTGGAGCAGGCGCCTTCCACGAGCCACATACCAACTGGAAAAACGCCCCTCCCAACAGTTAGTATGTGGGAAGGGCGTTGCGCTGTCTGATACCACTCGAAGACCGGTGCTCCGCGCGTCGGTTGTCTCACGTGGCTTTCTACAGCCTTCCGCAAAACGGCCGGTGGCAGTATCCAATCACGCGTGTTCTCGCGTGGTGTGTTGGGTTTATGATAGGTTCTTACGTATCGTTGCGCACGACGGTCGCTCTTTAATAGCGCCGACCACCGCCTCGCCCGCCTCGATCTTCCCGGGGTCGCGCCTCGTTGACCGTCAACGCTCTTCCGTCGACTTCCTGGCCGTTCAACGCATCAATTGCGGCTTGGGCCTCTTGATCACTGGCCATTTCCACAAAGCCAAAACCTTTCGAACGCCCAGTATCACGGTCCTTAATGACCTGAGCCGACTGAACCGATCCGAAATCCTCAAACAATGTCTGCAGTTCACTGTCGGACGTGTGATAAGACAGGTTTCCGACGTACAGCTTCTTAGCCACTTTGGGGCTCCTTCAAAAAACGCACAACACAGGCAAGGCCCACAGCGGGCGGATGCTGTCATCTATATGCCTCATTTGTGACGGGAACGCCGGGAAAATGCAAGGGGGGAGTCCCGGAAACTATGAAAGACGGCGGGGACTCACGTATCCAGCCCCTGGGCCCTGCTTGTTGCCGAGTTCGGTGCGAATCGGGCAAATCCGGGCCTGTCGCTTCTCAGGCCACCCGGCTGTCGGTTATGCTTATCCCTTAGCTCGCCCTTATTCGTTGCTAACGAATCACGCACAAGCGACTCGACGGCACGAAAACCCCGTTTTCGGGGTGTTGTGCGGCCCATCTGCACGATGGCACGGTTTGCTTTTCAAAGGGGGTTTCTTCGATGCACGCTGCAAACGGATTGGATTTGAAAGACTACGTTCGGGACATTCCAGATTTTCCCAAGCCGGGGATCTTATTTCGAGATATCACACCGCTGTTGGCCACACCGGTCGCTTTCGAGACTTGCGTCGACCGATTAGCGGCGCCGTACCAGAACGATGGGGTTGAAGTCATTGTGGCGGCCGAGGCGCGGGGGTTCATATTTGCCGCGCCCCTTGCTTTGAGGCTCGGAGCCGGATTCGTCCCGATTCGAAAACCGGGCAAATTGCCGTTCGACACGCACGCATTCCATTACGAACTGGAATATGGCACCGACACGCTGGAAATGCATATTGACGGCGTGGCCCGGAATCAACGTGTCCTGATCGTTGATGATCTGTTGGCCACTGGGGGGACCGTTGACGCGTGCTGCCGACTTTTGGAAAAATCGGGGGCCCACGTCGTTGGGTGCGCATTTGTCGTGGAGCTTTTGTCGCTTGGTGGTGCCCAATGCATTGCCCCGTGCCCAGTGTTCAGCCTGATCCAGTACCCGTAGGCGATTGGTCCGTAGCTGAAAGCTGACGTCAGATCTTGACTTGCAACTTGCTTTGCCGCATCACTTGCTAATTGTGCCGTGGAAAAACCATTGGCCAACGACCTTTATGGTTCTGACTCGTCCGGGCTGGGTAGCGATCCCCCTGAAGAGGTTGTATCCGTCCGTCCCAGCAGCGGGCTTTGTTTGCCAATGCTACCACTTGCCGAAGAAACATGCCGAGACTAGCATTGCATTCAGACGTGTGCTCGATCATTTCTCCGTGGTGACACTCCAGCCAAATGCAGCACAGCATGTGTGTCCTTGGGAAATGGGTACGTCCCCTTGGCCTAAGAGGCTCGGGCTGATCAGGTGGCTGAAGCGGTTTTGTTTGAGCTCAGCCTAGTTTGATGTGGCCTCCCCCGTTGGCCCAGTCGGCCGTTGGCTCAGCCATTGTACGGAGCCGAGTTTTGGCGACGGATCGGAGCGCACGGTAAGGGCGGGCCTGCTGGTCCCTTCACTCGGCGAGTCTCCGAAGTGAGGGCCGTTTGCATCGATCCAATGGTCCGCATTGCCAAGAATCGTGGATGTCGTTTGAATTACTTATTTGAGGAGAATCGTAGAATGTCGATCCGTCATCTGGTACTCGTTGGTGTTGTTGCCTTTTCCTGTTTGCTTCCGTTGGCCGGTTGTAACAATTCGTCTGGCGGAAGCTCGGACAGCGGCACGGGTGGCGCGGGGAGTACCAACACCACGGCTGCGGAATAGAGCGGTCGTTGAGCGCCGCTTGCGGCCAACGCTTGGCGGTACACGCTGTTGTTGCCCGGGCGCTACCCCGTTTTCTTGTGTTGACCGTGGTGGCGCGCCCTTGCGCCTGTATTACTAACTTCAAAGATCGTTGAGTTTTTGACAAAGTTCCAGCGACCAACGGAAGCGGGCGATTGGGGCCCCGGGCGGTAGCTTGGAGTTGGTTGGCGGCCCTGTCGCCCCGTGGTACGGCAGTCAGA
>JAJSAJ010000736.1 GCA_024274855.1 Planctomycetota bacterium
GGGCAAACGAAAAAATCGAGGGATTCTTCGATGTCTGCAGTGCGCGCGGCCTGACCGGCGAACAAGGCGCAATAATTCCGAAGGCCAACATCAAGCATCTGATGCTTCGAAGCGATGTGGTCCAGGCAGTCAAGGACAACACGTTTCACATATTCGCCATCGAAACCGTCGACCAAGCGATCACGTTGCTGACCGGTATTCCGGCCGGCCAACCGGATGACACGAACCAATATCCGCCCGACACGGTAAACCACCGCGTCGCGGCGCGACTGGAACACCTGTTCAATCTGCGCCAGAAACTATCCCGTGAGGCACGCGGCGAGAAATCCCATGACTGAACCAAGCCGAAACACCGTCACTCGCGTTGTGGTCGCGTTTGACGAAGGGTCGCCCACCGATCAGGCGTTGCAAACCGCGGCCTGCCTTGCCGCGGACCTACAAGCTGAACTGCGAGGTCTTTTCGTCGAGGACACGAATCTTTTGCGAGCTGTCGGTCTGCCGTTCGTTAGGGAAGTTCGAAGCAACTCGGGAATCGTTTGCCCGATCGACGTCCCGTCTGTCCGACGCGATTTGGCACACAAGGCCGACCGTTTGCGCCGCAGCATGGCCAGCACGGCCGAACATTCGCAGATAAGCTGGTCCTTTACGGTAACTGAAGGTCGAATTACCCAGCGTGCGCTGACCGACGCCACCGACACGGACGTTGTCATCTTGGGGCCGCGCCGCGCCGTCCCGCCACTGCAACCTGAACACTCGGGGCCCGTCGTCGTCTTCTTTGACGGAACAACCGCAGCCGATCGCCTCCTGCTGGCCACTGCATCGCTTGCCCGCCATCTTGCCGCCCGAGTGACCGTGGTACTCCACGCAAATCGAACCTGCGATTCGCAACAGGTCGCCTTTCAGGCAGTCCAACACCTGATCCATGACGGCATCCAGTCGACTATCCTGGTGACACCCGTCTCGTCAATCTCCAGCCTCCTCCGAACGACAACGTCTCAAGCCGCTTCGATGCTGGTGATCGACCGCCACGCACGGCTCTTAGAGAACGTGTCTCTCGATTCCGTCATCGATTCCCTCAGCTGCTCCTTGGCACTCCTCTGACGATCCTGGCAATCGCGCAAAACGTCCGATTGCACGTCTCGGTGTTCACCCCGTTGCACGACGATGGGCGGCGTGCGAGTCAGAGGCGATTGCCAAAATGCGACGCCGAGCGCGCAGGCCAAGCCCAAAAACAAAACGAAACCGTTCACGGAATGTAGGCCGCCGGTTCGCTTCTAAGGGGTCAGACCCATTTTCGGCGACAAAATGCGTTTGCATAAATGAACGCTTTCTCCGCCGAAAATTGCGTCAGACCCCAGCGGCGTGAACGGCTACCAGTTGGATTTGTGTTTCGCTGCTGTTTTTTCGGCTGATCGACCCCAACGGCCTTGTGCCGTTGGTGAGCGAGTCTATTGAGCTAAGGCGGCATGTCATGCCGACGGCCGCTCCCTCCCCGCCGCCAAAGGCGGCGGGGAGGGAGCGGAAAGGGGGTTTTCATCAC
>JAJSAJ010000737.1 GCA_024274855.1 Planctomycetota bacterium
GGAAAGCGTGGTATCGTCTGACGTGAATCCAACGTGATTCGGATCGGGACCGATCACGTGCGAAAAAACGGGCTCTTGCCGGTTCCCTGTTGAAGGACACGGAAAATGGTCTCTTCTGTTGCCTCTCGTGCTCTTTTTTTCTGTGTTCGAAAAGGCTCCACGATGCGGCCCCTGTTTTTACAAGTATCCGGTTGGATTCGGAACGTTATCGGTGCTGCGGGCGAAGCACTTATCTCGTGGGGTGTGATCAGCACCGCTAATGTAGCATAACCGGCCAACGCTTTACCGACGAGACCCTTCCGGACTTCACATTGCGATGAGTAAAGGGAGCAGACCAAGATAACGAGGAACCTAACGAGACAGGGCCTCGAAGCAATTACGAGCTACCGCTCGGATCATAATAACCCACTCTCGCTGGTCGCTCAACTTGACTCAAATGCGCCAAAAAGTGTCCTATAAGGGCACTAAGGGCCGGTGAGTCATTGTCGCGGTTACTGGGGGCGTTCGTGCGGCGATCCTCCTTAGCTGCGAGACTGTTTCACCCATGGGGGGCTGCCAATCGCCGAAGGGAACAGTCTGGACCTCGGGATGCAGGTGCGTTCCTGATACGAACGGTGGACTCGCCGCTTTAGGGGCGAGCCGTTGCCGCTCTCGTTGCCGCTCTCGTTTCGCTCTTGGTTACCGGTCGAAATCCAACCGATGTTTCGAGCCATTTGCCACAACTGCAACCGCCACCAGCTTCGGGTGACAGTAACATGCCACATGCCGGAATCGTGCTCAGCCAACAGCCGGGGCGCAGTCGCATCCATCCGGTCGCTCTCTGATCGGCTGCATTCCATATCGTGACGTTCCCCGACCGGTAGATAACCAGCCCGGTTGAACATGCGTACGTGCCACAGGCTCCGTCCGGAAGCTGGCCGACGATCTTCCCATTCTCCAAATCCAAGATAGCGGGCCGGACGTAGAGGCGATTATCGACGATCGCCGGGTGTGACATGTGGTGGCCATGGTCTCCCTTGCCTCGCAACCAGCCGAATGTCTGCTTCCACAATTGATGGCCATTCGCTGAATCGAAACCATAAACGTGGTACTTCTTGGCCGCCGAACAGACCAGCGCGAGACGATCGCCGCCGGCAGCCAGATAATAGACAACTGTGCCGGGAATCACGTCAAGCGGACGCTGCCACTGGAGTGTGCCGGATGACAGATCGACTGCGACCAGGAACTGGTCCTTCCAGAAGTCCGCGCCTTCCAAGCGTCTCGTTCCCTTTTGCCGAAGTGCTGGATTTCGGCACTCAACAAAAAAGGCTGTTTTCCCCGTGACGGTAATCGTCGGATTGACGATCAAGTCGCCGTGATAAACCCATTTCTGCTTCCCTGTCGCCTTGTCAAGCGCAAAGAGGTTCTCGCTGCAGACCTTGGCCGTCACGATCCCCTGTTGTGCATCGTACCAGCCGGCCTGGGCGTTGCCCCAGAAACTGCGAAACGAGCTGCCCTGTTTGACTGCGCTCCCGAGCACTACATCCCCCACGTTGGCAATGTACCCCCAATCATAATCCCAGTCTTTCCGAGAACCCGAAACCGGCAACCACGTGCTACAGACCTGGCCATCCGAGGCACGGATTTTCCAGCACCGATCGGCCACGGCTGCGTAGACGTACTGTTCATCCATGCACCAGTTGCCGCAATCGCGTGGAATATTGAATCGTTGGAAGGTCGGCATTTCGAGCGACCACAGGATGGTTCCATTATACGCATCCAGCGCCGCCATTCGATGTAGCCCCTGCACAACAAGTCGCCCGTTCGCCGCCAAGGGCGAAGGCTTGCGACCATTGCGATCCGCCTGAAAGCGTGGACCCGGACGTCCAATCCACTGGATGTGAAAATCGTCAGTGTCGCGAGCAGCACCGAGCGTTTCGCCGCCAAACGCTGAGTTGTTTGCGAGGCCATACTGGTGCGTCCACACGCCGTCTCCTTGATGGTCGCGCGCGACAATGCTCGCCCAAATGCCAGTCTGGTTCTCAGTGACACTTGTTGCCGGTTTCGCCGGAGCAAGCCACGTTTGCACCGATTGGCGAGTCGTCCCCAAGTCGCTCGGAAACCCCAACAGGGCAGCTCCCTGATACGGACTCAGCAGTCGCACCACTTCCGTGACGCTGCCTACCGGGGCGGCACTGTGCAGCATGCGCTCGGATACGACCAGGTTTGCAATCTGGTCCTCCATCGGCAGGCTTGCCCAATCAGCCATGTGGCAAATGCGAATTCGCGGGCCATACAGGCCTGCATCCAGAAGACTGCGACGAATCGCGTCGACCCGTCCCCGATCGCTGTCAACCATCACGATCCCCAGCCGACTTTGTCTGGCCAGTTGCCAGGCCAGACGTCCATCGACCGATCCGTAGACAATGCAGA
>JAJSAJ010000052.1 GCA_024274855.1 Planctomycetota bacterium
GGTCAAACCAACTGACGCGATAACCATGCCTGTCAGCCAGAGTGATCCGCTTACCACCTTTCTTCCAAACGGGTTGGCCCGCATAATCACGGTGTGTGGCCGTTTCGACGGTGATCGAAACTGACCGTGGAATCAACCTACCGTCCGCACATTTGCCTGGGAGCAGTTCAAAGTCTCCTGTACCGCCCTCGATAATCTGACACTCCAGCCCGGCCATGAACTTCCCCTCATAGGCGCCGTCGGGCGAATTGCCATGAAGAAACACTCCGGAAGATCTTGCCAGGGTTTTGCGTTCGCCATAAGTTCGCTCACCCCAGCGATACTCGACGACCAGTCGGTAGTTCGCATAGCGTGTTTTCGTGCACAAGTAGCCGTTCTCGTTGCCGGTGAAATGGAGAACACCGCCTTTCATGCTCAGGACATTCTCGGGATCTTCGTACTTGGATCGTTCGAGCCATGTGTAAAGTCCTTCGTATTTGTCACCGTTGAAGAACCGGATGACGGTCTTGGGTGTGATGACTTCCGGCTCGACGCTCTGTGCCGAAGAGATGCCCGAGAAAAACACGAACAGGCAGGTAAACCAAGATGTGTGTTGGAAAAGGTACATAGTTCGTTCCCGAGGTAGTAAGACGTTCGCTGGTTGGGGAAAACGGGCACTTCAAACCACAACGCTCCCGTGACAGGCATGCGTGGGGCACGTCTGCCAGGTCATGAGTCCAGCCGATACAAGGCAATTGCCTGAATCCGCATCTCGCCCCGATCGGGGAACGGATCAAAGCGTAAATGTCGAATGGGTTTTCCATCGCCGATGGGAAACAGATATTCTTGCATTTTGTCCGTGGTTTTCAATTCGCGACGCACGGACGCACCCGCACTGTAACTACCCTTGCTAGACGCCCAGAATAGCTGGACGCTTGTGTTCTGTGACGGAAGGGCATGGATTTGCAAGACCAGCGGCCCAGTGGCGGAGCGGTCCAATTCAGTTTCGATTTGCGGATCTGATCCGGTCGCGACTAGAAACGTGCTTTCTTTTCGCCGTTCGATCTTGAGGTTATTTCGCTTCGACCACTTTGCCACGTCATCCGGATTGCGGAAATCCCATTGAGCGATCCGACGTCCCTTGCTGATATCGGGCTCCTGGCGGCTGATCGACTTGTCCGGCGGCTCCGATGTCTTGAATGCTTCTGTTGCTCGTTTGCTCGCACCACGGGAAACGAACGAGTACTTGCCCGATTCGACCACCACGACGAGGCGGTCGCCATCTGTCCGAACCACTCGAACCCCTTTCGCTTGCGAGATCGGAAGGCCGCTTTCGGTCACTTTCAGCACGTCGATGGCGGGGATGTAGACGGTGGCGGTTGTGTTGGTTGGAATTGTAATATTGAGTTCGAAACGACCGTCTTTGAGGTGCCAACGGCTCTTGATCAAACCCCGAATGGACTTGTAGGAAGCGTCGACCCAATCGATTTGCCTACGTTCGGCATTGCTTCCGGGTGAGGGAGGCATGGGCCGAATGATGATCTTTTTGTAGCCGGGGCCATCGGATTGAATGCCGGCCAATGTGCGGAACATCCACTCGCAAACCGCTCCGAACGCGTAGTGGGCAAATGAGTTCATCGCCGCGTTATGCCGGCCGAAAGCATCCTTTTTGGTGTAGCTGTCCCAACGCTCCCAAATCGTTGTCGCCCCCTGTTCCACTTCATAACCCCAGGATGGGAATGCTCGGCTCTGAAACAAGAACACTGCGAGATCATTCTGTCCGACGGATGACAAGACAGGCAGAAGCGGTCGCGTGCCAAGGAAACCAGTAGTCATCCGGTTGCCGTTCTTATGAATCATATCGGCAAGTGTCTGGCCGAATGCCTTCCGTTTCGCCTCTGGAATGACGTCCGCATAAAGGGCCAATGCGTAAGCGGTTTGCGTCGGCACCGTCAAGGTGCCGTCAGCCCGGGCATACTTTTGATTAAAGGCTTTCTTGATCTTCTCTAATTGCTCGCGATAAGCGGTCGCTTCGTCGTCGTGAGCAATGGCGTCGGCCATCTAGGCCATCAGTCGTGAGGTAATGGCGAAGTAGATGGTGTCGATGAACTCAATTGGAGTGAGATCGCCTTGCGTTAGCCAATCACCCCACGTATTGCCATGCTTAATTCCAAGGTAGTTGCGGCTGGTCCGTTCTCGCCATTGCATGAATCGGGTCATCGGATCCCAGCACTGCTCGATAATACGTTTATCGCCATACGCCTGCCAGATAGTCCATGGACAGATGATCCCAGCATCGGCCCACGCGGTGCCAAAGTCCCACCCATGTTGGAAGGGAAAGGGTGCATATCCGGGAAATGCTCCGCTCGGCCGCTGCGATTCCATCAGCTCGCGAATCCATTTCGTGTAGAAGGCAGCAACATCCGCATTATAAGTGGCCGTCGCTACGTAGACCTGAGCATCTCCGGTCCACCCCATCCGCTCGTCACGCTGCGGGCAATCGGTCGGCAGGTCGATGAAGTTATTGCGTTGGGTCCAAACTACATTCTTGAATAGTCGGTTAACCATCGGGTCCGAGCACTTGAAAGTACTTGTGAGCCGTGTGTCCGAATGGATTGCCAATCCTGTGATGCGGGGCTGTTCGCATTTTTGACTCGGCGCGGATCCCGCAGTGCTTGAGGAAGTCGCAGTCTCTGCTTTTCCGACAGTTACTTCGACATATTGAAAGCCGTGAAAGGTAAAGCGAGGAACAAACACTTCGCCTTTCGGATCACCTTTCAGGATGTACTGGTCCGTCGCACGTGCCTTGCGGAGGTTTTCGGTCATTAATCGGCCATCGGGATACAGCATTTCTCCATACCGCAATGTAATTTCCTGGCCTGCGTGCCCCTTGACCTCCAACCGAACCACACCGGCGATGTTCTGACCGAGGTCATAAATATATTTGCCCGGCTCACGCTCAGTGACACTCTTGGCATGGAGTTCCTGTACGACACGGACGGCGAGTCCGGGAAACGCTTCAAGTTTCGGTCGTTTGAATCCAAGGTCGATAGTCCGTCCTTTGACTTCCAACCGCTCGCCCGGCTTCGTTGGATTTCGAAAGTCATAGAATGTTGCCTTGGGGTGCCCGTTGTCACTTGCCATGATCACCGGTTCCCATTGGCTATCGTCGAAGCCGGGGGCAGCCCATCCGGGATTCTCCTTGCGCGCGTCGTAGACTTCACCCATCAGCAGATCAGCCTCACGAATCGGTCCTGCACCGGTGACCTTCCATGATTTGTCGGTCCTGATGATCTTGCGAGTGCCGTCGGCATACTCAATTTCAAGCTGCAGCATCACTGCCGGTGTCTTACCGTACGTATAGCGACCGATCTTCTCCGTGCCGATACCGGTCAATAAACCGAAACCGACATAACCCGAGTACCATCCGTCGGCAACCCAGGTGCCGAGCGCATTGTCACCGTGTACCAACAACTTCGTAACGTCGTAGGTATTGTAATAAGCACGCCGGCGATAGTCCGTCCAACCGGGTGCCAGACGTTGGTCGCTGACAGGCCGCCCGTTGATGTAGAGTTCGTAGATCCCCAACGCAGTGGCGTATACCGTTGCGCGACGAATTGGCTTTTCTCCGGATCTGAACTCCTTACGATATTGGCGTGCGGCCGGCAGAAAGAGGGACTTTCGATCGGTGTAGACGGGCGACTTGTCTCGGTAGCTGATGTAGTCGGCCTTCCAGTCCGACGGTGCAAGCAGCCCCATGGACCAACTGGCAATGGCCGATGTGCAAGGATCGCTTGCATTTGCCGAACCCCACACGCGTACTTTCCAGAAGCAGACGTCGCGTGATCCGAGTGGTCGCCCTTGGTAGACAATGTTGACGGTGTCACCACTGGCAACCTTCCCGGAATCCCAAAGATCAGCCTGTCCCTGGTCGAGTCGTTTTCGTGAGGAAGCGACAAGGATTTGATACGCCGCCTGTTTGACGCCACGTTGCGCCGAGTGCACCTGCCAGCTTAGACGCGGTTTTGGCGGGTCGATGCCAAGCGGATTGACTCGGTACTCGCATTGAAGGTCCACGACGGCGAGTCCTCTGTTGCCGGCTCGAACCGTCAATGGTGCAAACACGGCGAAGACAATCGCCAGGCCAAGTAACCGTTTGAGCGTCGTTAAGAAATGTTGGTGCATTGAGTCACTCCGATGGGTTTATGATCTACTTTTTAGTTGGACATCGCCGGGTGTGAGTCCTCTCACAAGCCGAAGCGTCAGCGAGGGAGAAAATTACGTTGTCTATCGCGCCGTCCCTTGCTTAGGCTTCGGGGGTTGATATCCAACGGTTTTATGTCAAGACAGCGTTGTCAAATTAGTCTCTCGGGTTAACGTCGAGGGTCGGTTCGCGGAGGCCATATTCGCTCGCATCCGAAGTCACTCGAGAAGCTGATGCAAAGGGGCATTGGGCATACATCGCAGAGTATTGTAAGCTACCCCATTGTAAAGCTCTTCGGACCTCGGTTGCAACCAGTCGCCCGCCGCGGCCGAATCGACGCA
>JAJSAJ010000738.1 GCA_024274855.1 Planctomycetota bacterium
ACGGCTGTTTTTTCGGCTGATCGACCCCAACGGCCTTGTGCCGTTGGTGAGCGAGTCTATTGAGCTAAGGCCGGCATGTCATGCCGACGGCCGCTCGCTCCCCGCCGCCAAAGGCGGCGGGGAGCGAGCGGAAAGGGGGTTGTCATCACATGCTTTTAGCTCGAGAGACTTATTCACCCATGGGACAAGCCCATGGGGGTCTTTCGACCAACGCGCGTTCTCCTCCATTTGGCTAGACAGATACGAAATACCGTAACCGTTCACGGAATGTAAGCCGCCGGTTCGCTTCCAAGGGGTCAGACCCATTTTCGGCGACAAGATGCGTTCGCGTAAAGAAACGCTTTCTCCGCCGAAAATTGCGTCAGACCCCAGCGGCGTAAACGGCTACGAAATACCGACGCAACGCAACCACGTCTTTGGAGTACTGAAATCCCATGAATGCACACCGCCGCTCATCCAGACGTTCAGGAAAACAGAAGCGTTCCGCAAACCGTTCTGGCGAACGTGACGTTTGCTGTCCAAGCAAGACAGTTGCCTCGTTTACACGCCGCGTCATCGATCATCTGTATTTCACACACGGACAAGCCGTGCAATCCGCGAGCAAACAAGACGCCTATGTAGCCTTATCGTATGCCGTGCGTGATTTCCTGGTCGAGCGTTGGCGAAAGACAACGAACGCACAGTATCAGACCAATCCCAAATTTGTCTATTATCTATCGGCCGAGTTTTTGCCGGGTAAGCAGTTGCCGGCAAATCTGCTCTATACCGATACCACGGAACTGGCCCGCAAGGCGCTGGCCGACCATGACCTTGACCTTGATGAGTTCATTGAACTGGATGTCGAACCGGGGCTTGGTAACGGCGGACTTGGTCGCCTGGCCGCCTGCTTCATTGATTCACTGGCCACTCTGGATATCCCGGCCGTCGGGTACGGTATTCGTTACGAGTTCGGTATTTTCAGGCAGACATTTCAAGATGGGTGGCAGGTTGAAGTTCCTGATCAGTGGTTGTTGTACGGAAATCCGTGGGAGTTTCCGCAGCCGGATGACATGGTTACCGTCGGGTTCGGCGGCCACACCGAGCCCTATCTGGATCAAGACGGGAATATGCACATGCGATGGATTCCCGAGCACCGGGTGTTGGGCGAACCGTGCACGACGTTGGTTCCTGGGTACGGCACCGAGACGGTTAACATTCTTCGGTTATGGCGAGCACGGGCAACAGAGGAATTTGATTTCCAGCTGTTCGATATCGGCGACTACGTGCGCGCGGTCGAACAGAAGGTCTACTCGGAGAATATCTCCAAAGTGCTCTATCCGAACGACGAGAACGCCCAGGGGAGACGATTACGCCTGCAGCAGCAGTATTTCTTTGTTGCCTGTTCGTTGCATGATATTATTCGTCGATTTCACCTGAAGAACGATGACTGGGACCAGTTTCCAAATAAAGTGGCCATCCAGCTGAACGATACGCATCCGGTGATTGCGATTCCCGAGCTGATGCGTCTGTTGTTGGACGAGTATAAACTGGGATGGGAGCAGGCGTGGGAAATATGTCGCAATACATTCGCCTACACATGCCACACCTTGCTTCCCGAGGCGTTGGAGACATGGCCGATCGAGATGTTCCAGAAGGGACTGCCACGGCATCTGGAGATAATCTATGAAATCAATCATCGATTCTTGAAAGAAATACACGATCGTTATCCGGGTGACAAAGCACGCATCGCACGCATGTCGCTTATCGAAGAGGGGGCGGGGCGACAGATCCGAATGGCCCATCTGGCGACTGTTGGAAGCTTTGCGGTAAACGGTGTGGCTGAACTGCAGTCACGCCTGTTGCGCGAACAGACGCTTCGGGACTTTGCCGAGCTGTGGCCGGAGAAGTTTCAGAATAAAACCAACGGAGTCACGCCACGCCGCTTCATTCGGCTCGCTAACCCGAGACTGTCCGAGCTGATCACGTCGAAGATCGGTACCGAGTGGTTGACCGATCTCGGACAGCTTCAGCAACTGGAAGCCTACGCTGATAATCCGAACTTTCAGCAGGCGTGGCGAGAGATCAAACAGCAGAATAAACACGATCTGGCCACCTTCCTCGAAAAGCAAATGGGACATACGGTTCAGCTTGATTCCATCTTCGATGTGCTGGTCAAGCGACTGCATGAATACAAACGTCAATTGCTCAAGGCGTTGCATGTTATCTGGTTGTATCAAAAACTGCAGGCGAATCCTGGAATGGAGATGGTGCCGCGCACTTTCTTGTTCGGTGCCAAGGCTGCCCCCGGATATCGGATGGCGAAGCTGATTATCAAATTGCTCCACAATATGGCGGTGGTTATCAATCCGGACCACGCCGTTCAGGGGCGGCTGAAGATCCTGTTTCCAGCAAATTTCAACGT
>JAJSAJ010000739.1 GCA_024274855.1 Planctomycetota bacterium
GCAAACGCACTGGGCATTGCCCGCTCAACCGCCGATGCCGACTGGAGTTACGCCAAATACTGGCTGCGCGTCGCCATGGGCGATCCGGCGGATGGGGAAGCGGAACGGTAGACCACTTCGCACCTTTGCTCAAAAAACTCTCGTTTTTCGTCGGGCGCTGCGGGCCGAAATTTCGCACTGTACTATGGCGGGCGGCACCCGCCCACACTTGAAAAAAGCCCCGTTATCTGTTGCTCGGAGACATTGCGATGCCCGCTGCACAATTGGACGAACAATCAATTTTCCATGTCGCTATTGAGATTTCGTCACCCGACGCGCGTGCCAAGTACCTTGCGCAGGTGTGCGGCAATGACATGGCGAAGTTCGATCGACTCAACGCGCTGTTGCGTGTCCATGACCAACAGTCGAAGTTCCTGGAATCACCACCACCAGGATTGGACATGACGGTCGACCTGTCCACGAACAACGAAGATGATTCCGGCACGATGGTGGGCCCATACAAACTGCTGCAACAGATCGGCGAGGGTGGGTTCGGAATCGTCTACATGGCCGAGCAAACGGCGCCTGTGCGCCGCAAAGTGGCTGTAAAGATCATCAAACCCGGCATGGATTCCAAAGAAGTGATTGCCCGTTTCGAAGCCGAACGACAGGCTGCGGCGCTGATGGACCACCCGAACATCGCCAAGATCCTGGATGCAGGATGCACCGAAGCCGGCCGCCCGTTCTTCGTCATGGAGCTGGTCAAAGGTGTGACGGTTAATGAATACTGTGACACCAACAATCTCGCGACCGAACAACGGCTTGAGTTGTTCGCCACCATTTGCCGAGCCGTCCAGCACGCTCATCAGAAGGGAATTATCCATCGCGATCTGAAGCCGACCAACATTATGGTCACACTGCACGACGGCCGCCCGGTCCCGAAGATCATCGATTTCGGCGTGTCCAAGGCACTCGGTTTTCAACTGACCGAGAAGACGCTGTTCACACACTACGGCCAGGTGATCGGGACCCCTCAATACATGAGCCCGGAGCAGGCTGAAATGAGCGGCCTGGATGTTGACACGCGCAGCGATATCTACTCGCTGGGCGTGCTGCTGTACGAGCTATTAACGGGTCGGCCGCCGTTTGCAAGCGACGAGTTGCAAGGCCGCGGGCTCGACGAGATGCGACGAGTGATTCGCGAAAAGGAGCCGGTAGTGCCTTCACACATGATTCGAACACTCGACGCGGACACGGCCACCACCGTAGCCAACCATCGTGCCTCCAAGCCGGCCGCCTTGTCACGGCTAGTCCAAGGCGAGCTGGACTGGATCGTCATGAAGGCATTGGATAAAGACCGCACCCGTCGGTACGAGACGGCTAACAGCCTGGCGGAAGATGTCGAACGATACCTGGCAGACGACGCCGTCCTGGCGGGCCCTCCAAGCGTGACGTACCAATTGTGGAAGACGCTCAAACGGCACCGCACTGCCAGCATCTCGGCGGCCGCCGTCAGTCTGGCATTGGTCGTCGGTCTGATTGTATCGCTGATCGGAACGAGCGCAGCAGCTGCGGTGCGGCGTGAATCCGATAGACAGCGAGAAATCGCCCAGGAAAGCGAAAAAACGGCGAAAAGTGCAGCGGCCAGAGCGGATAGCGCTACTCGCGAGGCAGAAGAACAAGAGCACGAAGCTATCAAGCAGGGCCAGCAGGCGCGAGTCGAGGCACGCAATGCCAATCAGACGCTCGGTCTGGTCCTGGATATTCTGTCAAAGGCCAAGATCAACCCACGCACCGGCAATCCGTACACGGTGCGCCAAGCGTTGGACGACCTGGCGACTAATTTGCAGGCCGCCCCCCAGATCCCCCGCAATGCCGCCGCCCAATTACACCTGGCAATCGGGAAAGCCTATTTCTTTGCCGCGCGCCGTGCGCCGACCAGCGCCGAGCACGCACGAATGAATCTAAAACAAGCCATGGCATTGGGCGAGAAGGAATCCGGTGTCGACAGTCTCTTCACGGCCAAGTGTCTTCGGTACCTGGGGGCGCTGGAGCGCAATCCGGAAAGACTGGTTCGGGCCGCGGAAATCGAACGA
>JAJSAJ010000740.1 GCA_024274855.1 Planctomycetota bacterium
CCGGACTGCCAGCGTGCCGGAATACCCGCAGCCCGGCAAAGCGTAATAAACAGCAGGCTCTGTACACCGCAATCTCCGCGCCGTGTGGTCAATCCTTTGTCAGAGATATTCCGAATCGTACCGTATTCGACTTCCGAGCAGTAACGCACATTCTCGGCAACCCAACGAAACAGCTTTCGCGCTCGCAGCAAGGGATTCGATTCGTCTCCAACGGCTTGCATGACAACCTGATGGATCGCCGGACTGAACACGATGTGTGGGGAACGTTCGCCAGTGAACTCTTGATAAAGTGCACTATTTCGTTGGTATGGCTTGATCTTGGCCGGATCAAGATTCGGGCAGTAGGCACTTGTGACGAATTCAAACTCAACTTTGAAGACGGGCGGTTTCGCAGGATCCTGTACCGTTTGTTCAAAATAGATCGTCCGGTGGGCCTGGCCATTGCGAGCGATGACAAAGCCAACCGGTTCAGCGGTGATCAGACGCACTGACGTTTGCTGGCGGTATTCCTGTGGGAAAGGAAGCCAACAACGTACTCGAGCTCCTCGCTTCAACCACTTTTGCCCGCTCTTGACCGCCAACTGAAACTTCACGCGGTGTTGGACCGGAAAAACAGAGGGCCGATCCGACTTTTCGGCTAGATGGACAAGCCGAGCTACGTGATCGGACAACGGAAACTTCCAACCGGCACGATTCGAGTTGGCCAAATCCTTCCGGCGTGAACGAGCTTCTTCGGAAAACCGAAACAAGTTCTTCGGTTCGCCATCAAAGTACCAGACCTTCCCGTCAATCTGCCGGCTCTGGAGCACACCTTGGCGTCTCCAGCGTTGAATATCTTTCGCTGTGACATCGGGCATGGTCTTGTGTAGCTCGTTCAACAGCGACTCAGGGGTGAGCGAGTATTCGAGTCGAACACGCCGCAGGATTTCGAGTTCAACAGAATAAGGACCAACGACCGGCGCATCAGCATCGCTAATCTTTCGGCCCAGCATCTGCTCGGCCCGGGTGAATCTGCCTGCATCAGCAGCTTCGCGAGCTTGACGAATCAGATCACGGTCGACAGCAGCCCTCACTGAACCAGACCAGATCGATCCAAACAGGCAGACCACAAGAGAAACGGCAATACAACGAGTACTCCAGTTCGGCAACACGGCAGCCATCGGACCCGCCTTATGAAAAGCACTTTGTGACATGGCTTTCAAAGCCTCTCTTTTTCGAGCGTAAAATCGTGTTTCAGTAGCAGTTTAGCCGTCTGAAGTTGCGGTGGCGATGGGGAAGGTGCCTTAGACCCGATTATTCACGAAGGGGCAAGGATTGAGTGGAGAATCGGGACTTTGTCTTCGGTGTGGGGCGGTTGGTGCGGGAGCGTCCCCTTTCCCCCTTCGCGGAGTCGGCAGCGATTGAGGTTTGACCGGTAACTGTGTCGGCCCTTCGGGCCTATTGGGATTTGGTCAGCCTGTTCAGGGGCCTGACGGCCCCAGCTGGGGTTGTGTCGTCCCTTCGGGACCGAGGAGGACCTGTTCCGGGGCGTACCGGCCCCACCTGGGGCTATTTCGTCCTTTCGGGACTGGGGAAGACCTCGCCTGTCTGGGATCCCGAAGGGCTCATACAACCTTTGCCGGAGCCGTCAGACGCGGGATGAGGGCGTGTCCGCAAATCACACTTCTTTGCGCCGCCGAACATCCAGATAAACAGCGGCAAGAATAACAGTTCCCTTCACAATGTATTGAAAAGAGAAATGGACACCTGCCTGATTGAGTCCTTTGTCGAGCACTCCGATTATGATAGCCCCGAGTAGTGTTCCATGCATGGTGCCGACGCCACCGTGCAGAGTGCCAGATCCTTGTCCCTGGCCGAGGCATCTACCACAATACAGGGGATTCCCTTGCGCCGGGCAGCCAGGAGGCTACCGCGAACACCTTCCCAGTTGACCGGATTGATGAAGATGGTCGAGGTCCCCTGCATGATGAGGTCGCTGATGTCGTTTTTCTGCTTCAGGCTGTTGAACTGGGCATCGAGCGTGATAAGCCGATCACCATGACTCTCGACAACCTGCTTGATGCCTTCGTTGAGATCAACGAAAAAGGGGTTATTCATCATTTGAAACGTTACTCCGAAGAGCCGACCTTCCGATGAAGCAGGTAGAGTAGAATTGCCGTGTCCGGCAGTGTCAGCGCTGCCGCAGCCATTTGTCCGACGGACGCCCACGTCCGTTCAACCGACGGACGTGGGCGTCCGTCGGACAACATGTGCGCACCATGCGATCGAAAAACGTTCTCAGTTCCTCGGCATCTGCGGCGCAGTCGTTGCGGCACTGCTCGACTGTTTCCTCACTTCCGGTTCCTCTTCCGTTTTGGCCGGATGCCAGGACGCTCCCATTCGTTCGGCTTCTCCTCCGTAGCTCAACGACAACTCCAAACCGCTGCCGTTTGCCGTATAGAACAATCGGCCGTTCGAAACATGCATACCGACACAAAGCAACACGTCGATGGCTGGACCTGTTGAAACAAGGCGGTTACCACGTGCTGTGTCAATCACATCGAGGTTCGGCCCCAGCAAGTACGAGCCATCCATCGTAAACCGTGTACATCGGTAGCCTTTTGTCAGATTACACAGTCTCTTTCCATTCGTTGCATCCAACAAGTAACCATTCTTGTACTGGGCGTGCGTAAAAAGTCGCTTACCGGCGATAGTCACCACATGAATCGCCCGCTCAATCGGATCCGACTTCCACACCAACTTGCCGTTGGAAGCATCCAGACACCAAACACGGTTGATTTTGCCTTCAACCGCGTTGTAACCACCCAGGTACAACCGGCCGCCATGAATCGAAGGCGTGCACCCCGCATGAACCGAGTATTTCGTGGTCAGCCATTTTATTCTGCCGCTCTGAGCATCGATCGCGGCCGTGACGCCCGATATCTTCTTGTCGCCGAAATAGCACGAGTAATATAAAATACCATCGGTCAGACACATGCCGGCATCATCACCGCCCTGGCCGTATTTCGAAAAGTCTTGCGACCACACCTCTCGACCGGTTTTCAGATCCCATGCCTTGATCAGTGGCTTCTGGTTCTTCGGAAATCCGAACGTGCTTTGATGCTCGAACAGCCATCCGTGTCCCGTGTACTTGCCCGTGCTGAACTGATAGAACACCAATCCTCGATCGATCAACGGTGTCAACTGCCGGTTCCAACTAGGTGAACCAGAAAACGGTGCTTCCCAAATCAGTTGACCGGTCGCCGCATCCAGACAGCGCAAGCGACATTTCTTGAGTCCAGCTTGGGGCAAATACAGTCGTTCCTGATGATAAGCGGGCGTTGTGAACGAAACGTGCACGCCCGGATAGTAAGTTCGCCACAACAAACGGCCGGTCTCTTCTTCGACCGCAGTTACCATACCTTCAGCCGTATGTGTGTAGACGCGACCGCCTCCGCATGTGGAAAGGTGCTTGATCGTGCCTCGCTCGCGACGGATCCAGCGTATGGCAAGTGGCAGTTTGAAGTCTTGTTGTGAACGGTTCGTATTGGCTTGGTCCCAAAAATGCCGGTCCCAATCGTATTTCGCGTCACGGTACCGGCCCGTCAGTGGGCTACGGACAGCATTCAAAGCGAGTGGCTTGGTCGGCAAGCGTGCCGATCCGCCATGGCCCAAGATATAGAGGTATCCGTCTTCACCACCGAATACGACACGTCCATCTGCCACGGCCGCCGGTGCAGAAATTGGCCGGCCAAACGGAGTCTGAAACGACCACGCCTGGCCATCGCCATGAAGGGGCATGACGGTCAGCCGGCCATCTAGACCGCAGACCAACGCATGATCTCCGACCAGAACTGGCGGGACGATCGACGGGAGATCGGCAAGACTGGTCGTCTTGCCGTCCTTGTGCACACAAAATCCAAATCCCGCCTCTGGCCGGCAACGATAGACACTCTCTCCGCGAATGCTGACCGATGTGACTCCCATGCTTGTAGCACTTCGCCAACTAGTCTCTGTCCCGCGAACAAAATCGGTCTCAATTTTTTCGTTCACGACTCGCAGCATTTCCACACGTCCCCCATTGTCACGCCTGAACCACTGCCGATAAACCGTGCCGTCGTCACCCAGGCTTAGACCGAGTGTTGCTGGACTCTCTCGAGGTGCAAAGCCGCCTAACATGCGAGCTTTGCTCCCTTGATCCTCGAGCCAAACGATCGAACCTCCGGCAGGAATCACAAGTGTCTTACCATGCAAAGCCATGTTCCGCGAACACAAGAACTGGTCCCGCCAAGTGACGCGAGCCCCATTATTGTGTTTCAGCCATGCCTGACCACTCCATCGATCGCCATCAAACTTCAACACCTCATGCACGTAGTCCCATCTCCACTTGGTCCGGCCTTCGGGGGTGATCGCGAAAATCCGCGAACCAAGTGTCGCGAAATAGACAGTGTCTTCACCCAACACTGGACAGCTGAAAATTGGCTCGCCACACGTGATTTTGTTCACGACATGTCCGTCTCGGGCCCGCAGAACATAGTAGTTCCCCGCCATTGTGCCAAAATGCACATAACCCCGCACAACGGCCGGTGATGAGTAGTTGTTACAGTTGAAAGCACCCCCTTCGCTGGCGAACGTCCAAAGTGTCTCATACGTGTTTGCGTCAATGCAAAACAACACACCCGCCCCATCCAAGACATAGATGCGCCCCTCCACAATAGCAGGGGACGTAAAGACGGCATCTGTCAACGGAATCGCTGCCACGAGCCCCAGCGGCATGGCAATTTTGTGCAAAGATGCGTTTCCGGAATGCTCACTGTCAAACTTGTACTGCGGCCAGTCCTGTGGGATCGCGCGACCCGCAGCCAGAAACAGAAGCAACCAGGTCACTGTCCACCAACGTCGATTCATCATCGCTCAATCCCCTCTAACTCACCAATGCCCCAACGTGACCGTCCAGCCAATCGGCCTTGATCGTAACGTGGTCCACGACACGGGACCGGGCGATTGGGCCCCGAGCGGTCGCTTGGAGCTGATTGCCGCCCTGCCGCCCTCTGGGAGAGTCTATTCTACATGCTTTTCGGACCTCCGTAACAGCCGCGATCAAGCTCGCGTTGCGTTCGTAATCGCCACATTCGGCAGCACCGACGCGTTTGGCATCGATGACATCACGTCGATCCGAGAGATCATCGATCGTGTCGCAACAGCACATCAACACCATGCTGGCCACTCCATTCGTTCTCGTCTATGATGTCTCTCGTAATTGACGATGGCTGTCTGGACGCTCGTTCGCCGATCAGTAAGTACAGACTTCGTAACCGTTCACGGCGAGAGTGCGTAGAGGGGCAGTTGGCAGTTGGTAACTGTTTAGCCGTCTGCAGTTGGATTTGTATTTCGCTGCTGTTTTTTTTGGCTGATCGACCCCAACGGCCTTGTGCCGTTGGTGAGCGAGTCTATTGAGCTAAGACGGCATGTCATGCCGACGGCCGCTCCCTCCCCGCCGCCAAAGGCGGCGGGGAGGGAGCGGAAAGGGGGTTTTCATCACATGCTTTTTAGCTCGAGAGACTTATTCACCCATGGGACAAGCCCATGGGGGTCCTTCGACCAA
>JAJSAJ010000053.1 GCA_024274855.1 Planctomycetota bacterium
CTTCCGTTTCCTGTTGGATGTTCGGTTTTACTCCTACCGGGATTTTGGTGTGTCGGTGCTCGCCGGTTAGAACGTCGAGAAAGGAACCGATTCTCGGCGAGCTTGACATACTCTGCTTCTGAGGTGAACTCAGGTATGCTAGAAAGGGGGTTTTCATGCAACGCTACTTTTTCGCGATTGGGGTCCTTGTCGTCTTCGGGACAGTTTGCGATGGCACGGCTCGCGAATGGAAGGATCAAACGGGTAAGTACTCTGTCGAGGCACAGTTTGTGGAGTTGAAAGACGGCGAAGTACACATCCGGAAGGATGATGGGAAAGTGATCGTCGTGCCATTGGAAAAACTCTGTCTTGCCGACCAGCGGTATGTTGAACAGCAGAAGGCGGAGCGGCAACGGGCCTCGCGTTCACGACCTCACAAGGAAGAAGAGTTGGACAACACGGGTGGGGGGCGGCTCCTTCCATCGTTTCCAAGAGCCCTGCAGAGACCGCCGGCGTGGATGTTGCCGAAAGCTCCGTTTGACGTCCCTCAGTTTCTTGCGGTTCCCCCGCTCGAACAAAATGCTGCACCACTTTACCTCGATGCGCTATTCGAGTTCGACGAGTTATTGTCTGTTTGCTATGGCAAGCACGCGAGTTCACAAGACGAAGAGATAAAACGGCGAGCGCAGCTCGCCCGCTCGCGGCAGGACGCGGGTTTCAAGTTTCTTCAGGCATGGCAAGACAACCCGAAATCCGTGGATTTGAAGGCTGTTGATATTTGGTTGGCGCAGTATGCGTCCGGGTTCGAAAAGTTGGCGGCCGCCCAACAACGTCCGAAGTGCGTGTTTCAGACGGGCATCGGTCCAGCTGCCATGACGCCGCACAGTTTCGGTGCGCTTCAGGTAGCACGAGTCATGGTGTGGCGTACGCGACGTGCATTGGCAAAGGGAGACTTCGAGCAGCCGATCAATGATGTCGAAATGCTGTTGCGACTGAGCCGCGACCTGAGACCAAGGGCCAACGACGTTTGTCAAATTGTCAGCCTCAAACTGGTCGGACTTTACTGCCGGCAGATCGTGGCCATGATTCTCACAACTCGCGGAATCACAGCACAGCATTGTGATCGTTTATTGGCAGCATTGGTGAAACACCAGTCTGATGCGAGAGATTCCTTTGTCGAGACGGTCAAAAACGGTTACGTCAATGATCGCATCCTCCTTCATGACCTGCATAACCACACAGGCCTGTTCGACCCGCGGTTCTTGAAAGAAGAAATTGGTTGGCGCGGTCCCGTCGATTCCGCAGCCGACTGCTTTGACTCTATGCTGAAGCTTCGATCATCGCTTCGATCACCGGAAGGCCGGCTGGCGTGTGAGAAATATGGCTCAACCGGGAAACTAGTCGATCGGCTGTCCCGACTTGGTCCTCCCATCCATCCGCTCGTTCGTGGTTGGTCGGCCGACGGGAAGCTACTTGCCGACAATGATTATGCGAAGGAAGTGGATGCCCTTTCATTTGTTTGCAAGTCATTGCTGGGAGTAGCGGGTCAAACCAACCGGAAACGGTATCGTGCGCTCGCCGACGAAGCGATTGTCGCTCTCCTGCGAAAGACCGACCTGGCAATCTTCATGGACCCTTGGCTATTTGCACCGGTCATCGCTGCATCTCTCCGGTCGGAAGCGGCATTGCGTGGCACGACCTGCTTGATCGCCATACGACGGTGGCAGATGGAACACCCAACTTCTCCGCCAGATCTTGCCGCATTGGTCCAAACCGTCGGCTTGAAGACGGTCCCCCTGGACCCGTATACCGACCAGCCATTGCGTATGATCATCATTCAGGGACAGCCAGTCATCTACTCAGTCGGGTGGGATGGGAAGGACGACCGCGCGTCAATAGAGTGGAGTTTTGATCCGTCAAAACCACGAGGCGACATTGTGTTCCGTTTGCACTACGCGCGCTAGGCTTTTAGCGTAGAATACGCGATCGGTGCCCGCATGTGTCTTCGCCAAGACGCTGATACTGAGTTCCTGCAGCCCGCCGCCGACAGTCTTGGGGCGAAGCCCGCGTTTGGACAGCGTTGGGAAACGCAGACCATCGAATCTTTCCTGGGCTGAATCTGGCTCGTCGGGTCGCGCGATTGTGGCCCGAGCATCCTGTTCCGGCATACTGGCTGGAAGCCCCAGCCACGCCAGTCCGTCGACACAAATTGCTGTTTCCCATTTGCTGCGTCGTAATCCATTAGAATGCTACGCATTGACCGCGACCAGCGGCCGCAAATGGTCAAAGCCCTGCAATTAAAAGGAGATTCGCGACGCGTCGAACAGGCTCGAAACGTAGCACGCTGCTGGTGTGGGTTCTGCTCGCTGGCCTCCTTCCTACGACACTGGCTGCCAAGACGATTCAACTACAGCATCACCACCGGCGGTCCTGTCGCCTCACCCAGAGATTTCTTGGTCAATCAGAAAGCGGACGAGTTCTTTCGCCGGCGGTTGTGCTACATTCTCGCTCGCCGGTCCTACTCGACGGCATGGTAAACGCATCGTACACTTTCTACGGGCACTCAGTTCGACCCTCGGCCGGCAGGGAGTCCGTCATAAGCGGCACGGCCACACTATTTGACAACGTCTTCGCGCCCACGGTGGCAACGAGGCAACTCATTTCACTCGAATGAAATGGCACCCAGGAACCAGCAGCAATGCGTGTGAATCACCGAAAACTGAGCCCCCTTCTCAAAGTTGTGTTTGTTCTATTGGGGGTCTTGACCGCCAATGCGATTCAGGCGGCTGAGCATTCGGCAATCGCTACGGCACTGGGCAGTATTACGGCCGGGGAACTGAAACACCATGTTGATCTGCTGGCGGCCGATGCCATGGACGGTCGCGAAGCCGGATCACAGGGCGGACATGCGGCCGGTGATTATCTGGCGGGTCTGCTGAAATCCTATCATCTTCGCCCCGCAGGCGATCAGGACAGCTACTTCCAAGCGTTTGGGGCCGGCTATCGCAATGTGCTTGGATTGATCGAGGGCCGTGACCCCGCGTTGAAAAGCGAGTTCATTCTGATTGGTGCCCATTATGACCACATTGGGCACGGCACTTGGCGCAACAGCCTTGGCCAGGTCGGCCAGATTCACAACGGAGCGGACGACAATGCCAGCGGCACGTCGGGCGTTTTGGAAGTGGCTCAGGCGTTTACGATGCTTACCGAGCCACCTCGCCGCTCAGTCCTGTTTGCACTCTGGGACGGCGAGGAAAAAGGGATGCTCGGGTCGCGGCACTGGACGCGATATCCGACCAGATCGCTCCAGGATCTGAAGCTGGCCTTCAACATCGACATGATCGGCCGGCTACGAAAACGAAAACTGCAAGTGTTCGGCACGCGGACGGCGGAAGGTCTTCGCCAGGAGATCTGCCGACAAAACACGGGACTCGATTTCCAGATGGATTTCGTCTGGACAACGAAGGCTAACGCCGATCATTACTCGTTCTTCGAACGCAACATCCCGTTCATCATGTTGCACACGGGCTTGCATTCGGACTACCATCGTCCGAGTGACGATCCGGAAACAATCAACAACGAAGGGATCGAGCGGGTTAGCCGGCTGTTGTTCCGTCTGGCCTGGGACGCGGCCGAGCAGCCGAGCCTGCCCGTTTTTCGATCGGCGTCACGTTACGAGTCGGATGCGACGCGGAATAGCCGCTTTCGCCCGCTGCCCCCGAACCCGCCCCGGCTCGGGGTCGAGTGGACCGCCGCCAAGGAAGGGACCGGTTTGACGGTTACGCACATCGTGGGCGACAGTGCGGCCGAACGTGCAGGGCTTCGAATCGGAGACCGCATCGTTCGGTTTGGCGACAAGGCCGTTACAAAGGGCGACCAGTTTTCGATGCTCGTTCTGGCTGCCAAGTCGCCGGCCGATGTGGTTATTCAGCGTCCCGGTGACGAAAAGCCGCTCAAGCTCAACATCGAGCTGCCCTATCTGCCAGTGCGTCTGGGTGTTGCATGGGAAGATGACGCGGGGGAACCCGGTACGGTCGTTCTGACACAAGTTGCAACTGGATCTGCGGCCGAACAGGCCGGGTTGTCGGCAGGAGATCGCATCTATGAGGTGGATGGTCACCAGTTTGCCGACGATGCCGAGTTTTGTGATCTGGTCGCGCGGGCTGAAACAACTATGCGAGTGCTGGTCGAACGAGGCGGTCAATTGACCGAGCGAACGGTGAAGATGCTGGTACGGTGAAGGTACAGAGGGTGGATCGGAAAAGGGGCCGATGGTGCCCACGGCGTGATGCGGTCTCGGCAACGTGCCGACGTGATCGCACGTTTTTCCGCTCGACCGTCGCGATGGTTGCCAACCAACCCTGGGGCACCATGTGGTCGCCCCCTTGGGGGCTGCCCGACATCACGGCTGTCGATTTTCACACATGCGCGCATCCTGAAAACAAAGAGCCTAGCGAGGTAGGACCTCCTCGGACTCCTACCAGGCCCGGAGGGCCGCAACAGCCCCAGCCGGTGCCGTGAGGCACCGGTTATCGGTCCAATCAACTACTGAACCGCGAAGGGGTGACACAATAATGGCATGTAGGTTGTGCACACTGCGTTTTGGATGAAGTCTGTATCGGCCCTCTGGGCCTTGGGCGGGTAAGGTGGCACCGAGTACCGGGGGCTGACGCCCCCCGGCTAAGGTTGTAGGGGCCCTCCGGGCCCAAGATGCGTTTGTTCCGGCGTACCGGAATTGCGACAGTTTCCAGCGGTCGGAAACGGTGAACGGTTTGCGGCGTCTCAAAACGGTGAACGGTTTGCGGCGGCCCGGAGGGCCGCGTGGTGCGGCGCGACCCGGGGCTGTGGAGTGTACCGCCTGTGGCACAAGGAAAGAGGTCGTCGAGACCATTTGATTTCTCCCGCGGATATCCGTCACGGCGTTGCCTAGGTGAGCAAAGAGGAGGACGGATATCACGCTGAAACCAAACTCAGCTCAAAAACTTGACTCACCTGCGCCAAAAGTTGCCCCATATGGGCAACAACAGGTCTCAATGCCTGCCCGGCTGCCCGACATCAGAGGCCAGGGCAAACGCAGCGCGCCCCAGTTGGCTGTTCCAGGAAGCCTGTTGCCTGGTGGCCGGTCGATGCGTAGAATTACTCAAGCTAGTCAGTGAGGGTTTATTCCCGCTTGGCTCTAGCCAGACCGGGTGCAACCGCCACAATGATCCACTTCCAAATGCACCACGCCGGTTACCTGGGCTTACGGCGTCTTCTTGATGAGCTATTCGAAGTTGCGGCGCCAGATCGCGTGGGAAGCCGCATGTCTAATGTACCAGCGGTACGAATCGGAGTATTACCGGGCCAAACAGAAGGCCGCTCGGCGCATCTGTCGCGGATGGGTCAAGCCGGCCGACTTGCCGAGCAACGCGGAGATTCGAGACGAGATTCAAACGCTTGCTCGGCTGTATGAAGGGGATCGGCGCACGGAGAGGCTGCGCGAGATGCGGCTCGAGGCACTTCGCATGATGCGGCTGCTGCGCCCGTTTCGGCCCAGGCTGATCGGCAGCGTAATGACCGGCCATGTCCGCAAGGGCTCGGACATCGATCTGCACGTCTTCTCGGACAGCGTGGAAGCGGTCGCTCATGTGTTGGACGAAGAGGGCCTCCTGTACGACATCGAACGCAAACGCGTCCAGAAGCAAGGAGAGACTCGCCTATTCACACATATTCACGTACGCGACGGGTTCCTTTTCGAGTTGACCATCTACTCATCCGCCAAAGCCCACTATGTTTTCAAGAGCTCCATCACGGGGAAAGGAATCCAACGGGCGAGCATTCGCGAATTGGAACAGTTGCTTGAGCGCGAGTACCCCGATCTAAATGTCGCAGAGGCGGTAGACGAGCTGGAAAACCGTATCGATCGATTCCAGTTATACCAGTCGCTGCTGCTGCCGCTAGAGAATGTCGCTCAGGGAAGAAAGTACCATCCAGAAGGCGACGCGCTGTACCACAGCCTGCAGGTATTTGATCTGGCACGCGACGAATTGCCTTATGATGAAGAGTTTCTGTTGGCCGCGTTGCTACACGATATCGGCAAAGCGATCGATTCGAACGATCATGTGACCGTCGGCCTTGAAGCACTCGACGGGTTCCTTACCGATCGAACGGCGTGGCTGATCGAGCACCACATGGTGGGCGGAATGTTGTTGGACGGAACGCTCGGGCTCCGTGCACGCCGCCGTTTGCAGCAATCGGAGAATTTCGAAGACCTGAAGCTTTTGTGCGAATGCGATCGTGATGGCCGCCAGGTCGGCGTCGAGGTGCCCGACATGGATGATGCGCTTGACTACGTTCGTGACCTGGCCGACACGTTTGGGTAAGCGATAGGACTTTCGCTATTTTGCCGGCAGGTCTGTCAGGTCCACATTCGTAACTTGGGCCGTTAGCAATCAAGTGCCCCGCAAAACAGATGGATGTGCCGTAAAACCTACCTGGTGTTGGCAAACATTTTTCATTTTTC
>JAJSAJ010000741.1 GCA_024274855.1 Planctomycetota bacterium
CAACCGTTCAATCAAAATTCAGACGTTCTCGCAAAAACTGACCTCGCATGCTGGTGCGGTGCTGCTGCGAGAGGCCGACCATCAACTGGGGCTCGTCGAATCGCTGACCGAGCAACTCCACGACCCTCGGCATCCGGCGAAGATTCGTTACACGGCGACCGAACTGCTCCGTGAGCGTCTCTATGCGATGTCGCTTGGCAGCGAACATCAGGACGACCTTGATCGCCTTGCTCACGATCCTGCGATGCGGATGGCGATCTGGAATCGACCGGGAGAAGAAGTCCTCGAAGAGCGACTCGCCAGTCAACCAACCCAGTCGCGTCTGATCGATTGGCTGTCTTCTTCCGACAACCGAGAGGCGCTTCGGTACAGTCTGTTTGATTGGACGCACCGCCACCTGCGTAGCACCGGTCGCAATGGAGATCACGCCGTGATGCGCGCCACGATCGATGTCGACAGCTTTCCAATCCAGGTTCATGGCCATCAACAAGGGGCTAGCTATAACGGCTACTATTGCGACACCGTTTACCATCCGCTGGTCGCCAGCTTTTCGGTGGATGGCGATTACGATAGCACGCGTAGCGGACGTCGTCTGGGCAACGGTTTTATTCATGCAATACTCCGACAAGGACAAGTTCACACGTCGCAAGGAATAAAACGTTTCATGCAGCAAGTCATCGGGCAGGCACGTCAGATGGCGCGCAGCTTCGACCTTCGGATCGATGCGGGCTACACCATCGGCAGCGTGATGGATGAGTTGACGAGTGAAAACGCGCGTTTTTGCGGGCGATTGAAGAAAAATGCGGTCCTTAATCGCCTGGCCGAGCCCTATCTCTATCGGCCGGCAGGACGTCCGCCGGCAGGCGGTTACGAAACTGTAGTTGAGCTGGGCAAACATCAAGCTGAGAGCTGGGAACATGCTCAGCGTCTGATTCTGGTCGTGGTCGACAGGCCCGACTCAAAGACAGGGCAACTCGACTTACTACCTCGCTACTTTTTCTTAGTGACGAATTGGCCGAGAACCTTGCGAAGTGGCGAAGAAGTGTTGGCCCACTATCGCCGTCGGGGCACGTTTGCCCCGTTTTCTGGGGTTAGGCGGCTGGGAGAATTCAATGAAGTGATCGGGCCGCATCTTTCGTCTCGTGAGTTTGTCGAAAATGAAGTGACAATGCTGCTCGCCCTGCTCGCCTTCCATATGACCACGATGTTGCGCAACGAGTTCGAGGCCGCCGTAGGCGGCAGTTGGGACTTACGCCGATTCCAGCAGTCGGTGTTGCGAGCTGGTGGACGTGTGGTCAAGCATGCTCGCCGTTTGTGGCTTCATGTGGAAGAAAGTGTCCGTTCGTTCTGGAAGGTAATGACCCAACGGATTGGCCAACTGCGGCTTGCATCGAGATGGAGTGCCCCGCACGGAACTCGTCGTCGCGATTGGGTTCCGCCACCGCCTCACGCGCACCTCTCGTTGGTTCTGCGAGGTTGATTTCTCGCCGATCCGTTCTTTCTTCCTCTGTCTTCTTCAACACACGCAACAAAATCCCTCCGGGGGAAGGGGGAGTTGTGCGCACACCGACGCTATGACGTTCCAACCGAAACATTCTTCGCTGGCCTAACCGCTAGGAACCGGTCTCGTGAATAATCCGGGATTAGAAGCGTTGCCACAATTGCCACTTGACCAAGCACCACAAACCGACCACCGCCAGCGAGCAACCGGCACC